>JALOOE010000237.1 GCA_025454565.1 Anaerolineae bacterium | reverse complement strand
CGGCCCCTTGGCATCGTGCGCTTCGATCCGGACATCGATCCCGTCATCGGTACGGTGTTGCCAGAGGGCGCGGCGGCGCGCGCCGGCTTTCGCAGCGGCGACCGACTCATTGCCGCGAACGGGCAAGCGGTGGCGAACTGGCGGGACTGGGTGCACGTGGTACGCCAGCATCCGTCCACACCCCTGCGCATCGAATTCGAGCGGCAGGGGCGACGCGCCGAATTGACCGTCGTGCCCGATGCGGTGGACGAATCCGGCGAGCGCATCGGCAAGATCGGCGCCGGACCCCAGGTGGACGAATCGGTGCGGGACATGCTGATGACCGAAGTACGCTACGGCCCGGTCGATGCGCTGTGGCAGGGCGCGTCGAAGACCTGGGACATGAGCCTGTTCACGCTGGAGATGATGGGCCGCATGGTGCTCGGCCAGGTATCGTGGAAGAACCTCTCGGGGCCGCTCACCATTGCCGACTATGCGGGCCAGAGCGCCAGCCTCGGCTGGATCAGTTTTGTCGGCTTCCTGGCGCTCGTGAGCGTGAGCCTCGGCGTGTTGAACCTGCTGCCCATCCCGTTACTGGACGGGGGGCACCTCATGTATTATGTTGCCGAAGTTTTGACCGGTCGTCCGGTGTCCGAGCGCACCATGGAGATCGGCGGCCGGGTCGGCATGGCGCTTCTGCTTCTGCTGATGTCATTTGCCCTGTTCAACGATTTGCAACGCCTGATAGGCGGATGAAAACAACCATGATCCCGAACCGTTTGACGCTTGCCCTGGCCGCAGTGCTTGTCGTGCATCCCGTGTCTGCCGACGAACCCTTCGTCGTCAAGGACATCCGGGTCGAAGGCATCCAGCGCACCGAAGCGGGTACGGTATTCAGCTACCTGCCGGTCAAGGTGGGCGATGTGATGACCGACGAGAAATCCGCAGCAGCGATCAAGGCGCTGTACGCCACCGGGTTTTTCAAGGACGTGCGGCTCGAGGCACGCGACGGGGTGGTGATCGTCACGGTTGAGGAGCGTCCCTCGATTGCGACGATCACCCTGACCGGCATCAAGGAGTTTTCTGCGGATGACCTGAAAGCCGGCCTCAAGCAGACCGGCCTGGCTGAGGGCCGCGTGCTCGACCGGGCGCTGCTGGACAAGGCCGAGCAGGAACTGCAGCGCCAGTATTTCAACCGCGGCAAATATGCGGTTGAGATCACGTCCACGCAGACGCCGCTTGAGCGCAACCGGGTGGCCGTGCAGTTTGACGTGATCGAAGGCGAAAGCGCCAAGATCCAGCAAATCAATATTGTCGGCAACGCCGCATTCAAGGAAAAGGAACTGCTTGATCAGTTCTCCTCGTCAACGCCAAACTGGCTGAGCTGGTACACCAAGAACGACCAGTATTCCAAATCGCGCCTGGGCGGCGACATCGAATCCCTGCGATCGTTCTATCTGAATCGCGGCTATCTCGAATTCAACGTCGACTCCACCCAGGTGTCGATTTCGCCCGACAAGAAGGGCATCTACATCACCGTCAACATCACCGAGGGGCCGCAATACCGGGTGTCCGACGTCAAGCTCGCCGGGCAGATGCTGGTGCCGGAGGAGGAATTGCAGAAGCTCGTCTCAATCAAGCCGGGCGAGGTGTTCGAGCGGGACCGCCTGACGGAAACTACCAAGAAGATCGGCGATCGCCTTGGCAACGATGGCTATGCCTTCGCGAACGTCAATGCGGTGCCCGAGCTCGACAAGGAAAAGGCCACGGTTGCCTTCACCCTGTTTGTCGATCCCGGCCGTCGCGTGTATGTCAACCGCGTCAACGTGGCAGGCAATACCAAGACGCGGGACGAGGTGGTGCGACGCGAAATGCGCCAGATGGAAGCGGCCTACTATGACGCAGCAAAGATCAACCGTTCGCGCGAACGCCTCAATCGACTGGGCTTCTTCAGCGAAGTGAACATCGAAACCCCAAGCGTGCCCGGCACCACCGATCAGGTTGACGTCAACGTCAGCGTGGCCGAGAAATCGACGGGCAACATCATGCTGGGCGCCGGATTCTCGTCTGCCGAAGGGGTGGTCTTGTCAGGCTCGGTGTCGCAGGCCAACGTGTTCGGCACGGGCAACCGCCTGTCGGCGCAAGTCAACTCGGGCAGTGTCAACACCGTGTATGCACTGTCGTTCACCAATCCGTACTTCACCCTTGACGGCATCAGTCTGGGCTATGACCTGTATCGTCGCGATGTCGATTCGAGCGAGCTCGACGACGTGTCCGAATACAAGACCTCCACGCTTGGCGCAGGCGTGAGGCTGGGTCTTCCGATCAACGAGCGTGACACGATCTCGCTTGGCCTGGTTTACGAGGACACGTCGATCGAGGTGCTCAACGACAACGATCCATTGAACCTGAGCCTGCAGGAACGGTTTGTCCAGGAATTCGGCGAGGACAACGACACCGTGCGCGTGGATGCCGCATGGGCGCGCGATACCCGTGACAGCTTCCTGTTCCCGACCAAGGGGCTGCTGCAGCGGGCGTCGGCGGAAATCGGCACGCCGGCTGGCAGTCTGCAGTACTACAAGGTTTCACTGCAGCATCAGCAGTTTCTCCCGTTGAGCAAGGATTTCACCCTCATGCTCAATGCCGAGTTCGGGCTCGGCGGCGGCCTGTCGGACAAGCCGCTGCCTTTCTTCAAGAATTTCTATGCGGGCGGGACCAGCTCGGTGCGTGGCTTCAAGGCCGGCACCCTTGGGCCGAAAGACATCTACGGCGATGCGCTTGGCGGCGACACGCGTCTGGTCGGCAACGTCGAACTCTTCTTCCCGCTGCCGGGACTCAAGGATGACCAGTCGCTGCGCATGTCGGCCTTCATCGATGCGGGCGCCGTATGGGGTCCCTCGGACGGCAACCCCTTGAACCCGTACAATGGCTTGTACGAAAATTTTGCCTTCGAAGACCTGCGTTATTCGGCCGGGGTGGCGGTGTTGTGGGTGTCGCCGCTGGGGCCGCTCAAATTCAGCTTGGCGCAGCCCATCGTCGAGAAGGATGGCGACGAGACCGAAGTGTTCCAGTTCACCCTCGGCAATGTGTTCTAAGGCTCAGTCCTTACCGGAGTATTTGATGATGAAATTCAAGCAGCTTGCAACCTCCCTGATTCTGGCGTCCGCGTTCATCGCGGCCCCTGTTCTGGCCAACACGAAAGTTGGTTTCGTCAACACCGAGCGTTTGTTGCGCGAGGCCCCCCTGTCGGTCGCTGCGCAGAAGAAACTCGAGCGCGAATTCGCCACGCGCGATCAGGAGCTGCAGAAGCTCGCCAAGCAGGCGCGTGACCTGCAGGCGCAACTCGACAAGGATGGCGTGACCATGTCGGAATCCGAACGCAAGGCCAAGGAACGCGACCTCGGCAACCTCAACCGCGAGTTGCAGCGCCAGGGGCGCGAGTTCCGCGAGGATCTCAACCTGCGCCGCAACGAGGAACTGGGGCAGATCCAGGAACGCGCGCGCAAGGCGATCCAGGAAATTGCCCGCGCCGAAAAATTCGACCTGATCGTCGAGCAGGCTGTCTTCGTCGATCCCAAGAGCGACATCACCGACCGGGTCATGAAGGCCCTAGGCGGCAAGTAACGCTCTCTCATGGCTGTGACGCTGGCAGCGCTGGTCGCGCGTTTTGGCGGGGAAATGCTCGGCGACGGCGCCATCGCGATTAGCCAGGTCGCGCCGCTGAACCAGGCCAAGGCAGACGAGATCGGATTCGTCTCGCAGAGCAAGTATCTTGCCCAATTGTCGAGCACGCGTGCGGGCGCCGTGATCCTGCCGCTGGACGCGCGCGATGCCACCGAGCTGCCGCGCATCCTCACCCCCAATCCCTATCTGTATTTCGCCCGTGTCTCGGCCTTGCTCAATCCGCCGCCACGCCCACCTGCCGGGGTTCACCCGGCGGCAACGGTCGCCGAGGATGCGGTGATCGGTGCCGATGCCAGCGTTGCGTCCGGTGCCGTCGTCGGCCCCGGCGCGGTGATCGGTGAGCGCACGGTGGTTGGCGCCAATTGCGTGATCGGGGATCACGCCCGCATCGGCGCCGACTGCCTTCTGCATGCCAACGTCACCGTGTATCACCGCTGCGAGATCGGCGACCGCGCCATCCTGCACTCGGGGTGCGTCATCGGCTCGGACGGGTTCGGCTTCGCGCCGGACGAAGGGCGCTGGGAGAAGATCCCGCAGATCGGCCGCGTGCTGATTGGTGACGACGTCGAGGTCGGCGCCTGCACCACCATCGACCGCGGCGCCCTGGAGGACACGACGATCGAGGAGGGGGTCAAGCTCGACAACCTGATCCAGATCGCGCACAACGTCCAAATCGGCGCGCATACCGCCATCGCTGCGTGCACCGGCATCGCGGGCAGCGCCAAGATCGGCCGCCACTGCATGATCGGTGGGGCGGCGATGATCTTCGGCCACATCGAGATTGCCGACGGCACCCGCATCTCGACCAATACGCTGATCACCAAATCGCTGCCCCAGGCGGGCACCTATACGTCCGCGCTGCCGTTCTCCGAGCATGAGGTGTGGCAGAGGAATGCCGTCCACATGCGCAATCTTGACAAGCTGGTGAATCGCGTGAAGCAGCTTGAAAAGCGACTCAACGAACTCGAAGGCAAATCATGATCATGGAAATCGAGCAGGTCATGCAGTACCTGCCGCACCGCTATCCTTTCCTCCTGATCGACCGGGTCATCGAACTCGAACTTGGCAAGACCATCACCGCGGTCAAGAACGTCACCATCAACGAGCCGTTCTTCCCGGGCCATTTCCCGGGTGCGCCGGTGATGCCGGGTGTGCTGATTCTGGAAGCGATGGCGCAGGCGGCGGCGATCCTGTCGTTCAAGACCAAGAACATCGCGCCGGAAGATATCGGCATCGTCTACTTCGCCGGCATCGACGGCGCGCGCTTCAAGAAGCCGGTCAAGCCGGGCGACCAGCTGGTGCTCAAGATCGAGATCGTGCGCGAG
>JALOOE010000236.1 GCA_025454565.1 Anaerolineae bacterium | reverse complement strand
CCTCAGCCGGTGGGCGGAAGACCTGGTTTTCTGGAGCAGCCGGGAGTTCGGCTTCATCACGCTGGCCGACGCCTACAGCACCGGCTCCAGCCTGATGCCACAAAAGAAGAACCCCGACGCTGCGGAGCTGTTACGCGGCAAAGCCGGGCGGCTGGTCGGCGGATTGACAGCGCTGCTCGTCACGCTCAAGGGGCTGCCGAGCTCGTATGACAAGGATCTGCAAGAAGACAAAGAGCCGCTCTTCGACGCTGTCAACACGCTTTCGCTGACGCTGCCCGTGGCGCAGGGCATCCTGGAAACGCTCACGATCCGGCCCGACCGGATGGCCGCGGCGCTGGGAGATGAGCTGCTGGCGACCGATCTGGCGGATTGGCTGGTGCGACGCGGCGTGCCGTTTCGACAGAGCCATCATGTCGTCGGCCGCGTGGTGCGCCGCGCGGAGGAGCTTAACTGCGCCCTGAGTGCGCTACCCCTCGCCGAGCTTCAGGCGATCAGCCCGGTCTTCACCGCCGATGTCGTGACGGTCTGGAGTATCGAGCAATCGGTGGAGCAGCGGAGGATGATCGGCGGCACCGCACGCGCGGCAGTCCTGGATCAAATCGACGCGCTGCGCCGTCTGTGTGAATGAGCATGGCCGCAGGCTCCGAGGTCGCAGGCACCATCGCTTCCTATGACCGGTCGGCGGCAGAGTTCGCCGTGCGCAATGCGAGCTTTCGCCCGGCGCGCGCGTTGGCCGCGTTCGCAGCGTGTGTGCCGGCGGGCAGCCTGGTGCTGGATGCCGGCAGCGGCCCCGGCCGCGATTGCGCGTACCTGGCCGAGCTCGGCTTCCGGCCGGTGGCGCTCGATCTCTCGCGTGCGATGCTGGCCGAGGGTGTACGCCGCGGGCTGACCGCTCCAGCGACGCAGGCCGATCTGCGCCGGCTGCCGTTCGCCGACGCGAGTTTCTCGGGCGCGTGGGCGAGCGCCTCGCTGCTGCATCTGCCAGGGATCGATCTCGTGCCGACTCTGCGCGAATTGGCGCGTATCATCGGGCGCGGCTGTCTCTACCTGGCGTTGAAAGAGGGCGAAGGCGAGGCGTGGCAGGAGCGTCTCGGCGGACCGCGCTTCTTTCGCTACTATCAGGTGGATGCCGTCGAGGCGGCGGTGCGCGAAGCCGGCTTCGAGGTCACTGCGCGCTGGGCCGGACTCCCCGGCCCCGACGGCTATCCCTGGTTGAACTTAGTTGCAATGATTAGTTGATAACTCGACTTGTCAACGCGTCAACGGTCTGGTACAATTATTGCACAGAGCCGAAGCGTGACAAATCAGGCAAAGGGTGGGCGAGGGGCGGTTGAAATACTTCTGGGGCTTTCTGATCTTCGTGTGGTGGATGATCTGCCTGGCGGTGGCGGCAGTGCTCGCGGTGCCCGTCATCTACGAGATTCAGCACGCTGATCGCATCTACGACGGCGTGCGCATCGCCGACATCGTGTTGGACGGTCTGACACTCGACGAAGCCACGCAGACGATCCACGATCGGTTCACACCTTACCCCGGCACGCCGGTGACGATCCGGCACGAGGCCCGCGCGTGGACCCTCTCGCCCGCCGAACTGGGCGTCTCTGTCGATGCACGCGCCACCGCGGCCGAAGCGTTTGCCGTCGGGCGGCGCGGATCGACCTCCGGTGATCTGCTGGCCGGGCTGCTCGACAACCTGGACGAGCAGTGGCAGACGCGCAGCTTCGGACACGCAATCGCCCCTATCCTCAGGCTTGACGAGAACCGGCTTGCCATTGTGATGAAGCAGATCGCGTACGAATTGGATCAACCCCCGCGTGAGGGGTCGCTCAATTTCTCGGGCGCGACCGTGACCGGCACGCCAGGCGCGACGGGCCGCGTCGTTGACCTGGATGCGGCGCGCCTCGCGCTGCTCGATTTGTTGGGCAAGGGTAAGGGCGGCGTCGTGTCGCTGATCGTTGAGGAGCGCCGGCCGGCTGTCACCTCGGTGGATGCAGCGGTCGCCAAAGCGAATGCGCTGCTCGATCGCTCCATCACGCTGGCCGCCGAGGGCGTAGATAGCACCCAGCGCTCGACCGTCGACCGGGCGATGTTGCGATCATGGCTCAAGCTCTCCGCGATTCCGGGGAAAGACGGCGCGCTCGATGTGGCGGTGCAAGTGGATGATGCCAAAATCAAGACATATGTGCAGAGCCTGGCGAAACCGTTCGACAAGCCCGCGCAGGATGCAGCAATCGACTATGACACGGCAGCCAAACAGGTGATCGTCCTCAAGCCGAGCCAGGTAGGCCAGGCGCTCGACGTGAAGGCCGCTACCGACGCGATTTCGAAGACCTTGTTGAGCCTGGCAGCCGACCCGACAGGGGGCGGTCAGGCGGCGCTGGATGGATCCGTAGCGATTACCCTGTCGACGAAGATCCTTCGGCCAAAAGTCGACAGCACGCGCATTGCAGACCTGGGGATCAACGAATTGGTGACGCAAGGCACCACCTATTTCGCCGGATCGGCGCCTGAACGCGTGCAGAACATCATCAACGCGACGCAGAAGTTCCAGAGCGTGGTGGTCGCGCCGGGGGAGCAGTTTTCCTTCAACAAAGCTGTCGGCGATGTGAGCGCGGAGAATGGCTTCGTGGACTCGCTCATCATCAGCGGCGATCGCACCGAGATGGGGGTCGGCGGTGGGGTGTGTCAGGTGTCTACGACGGCGTTTCGGGCGGCGGTGCAGGGCGGCTTTCCGATCACCGAGCGGCACACGCACAGCTACGTCGTGAGCTGGTACGGCGAGCCGGGGCTGGATGCCACGATCTTTACGCCCAACGTGGACTTCCGCTTCAAGAACGACACGGGCGCGTTCCTGTTGATCAAGCCGGAGGTGGATAAAGCGAAGGGACGCATCACCTTCTCATTCTACGGCACGCGGCCCAATCGCACCGTCGAGTTGAGCAAGCCGGAAATCACCAACATCCAGAAGCCGGAGCCGCCGATCTACAAGGAAGATAGTTCGTTACCGAAGGGAACGCTCAAGCAGATCGATTGGGCAAAGGATGGTATGGACGCGCTCGTGAAGCGCACCATCCGGGATGCCAACGGCAAAGTGACTGAGGAAAAGATCGTCAGCAAGTATGAGGCGTGGCGCTCGGTATTCGCATACGGCCCAGGCACACAGTTGCCGGCGGGCGCGGTAATCGGTGCGCCCGTGCCTCCAAAGCCGACGGCGACGCCCAAGCCGAAGTCATGAGGGAGATACTATTTTCCCGGGATTCAGGATGTTGTTCGGGTCAAACGCGGTCTTGATCCGCCGGTGGAGCTCGATCACTGCCGGTTCGAGCGCGATGGGCAGATAGGGCGCACGCTTCGAGCCGATGCCATGCTCGCCGCTGATCGTGCCGCCCAGGCTTACCACCAGCGTATATAGCTCGGTGAGAAATGCCACGCAGGCGGCGCGCCACGCTTCGTGCGCCACGCCCGGCTCCGCCATCGTGTGGAGATGCATGTTGCCGTCGGCCACGTGCCCGAAGCAGAACGGCCGCATGTGGTGTTTCGCGGCCAGATCCTCGAGCTTGGGCAAGAGCGGCGGGATCTGAGCGAGCGGCACCACCATGTCTTCATCCAACTGCTCGATCGCCAGCGAGCTGAACGCCTCACCGATCTTCTGGCGCGGCCGCCACATCTTCCTCGCACTGGGGGGCGTATTACCGACGTAGATGTCCAGCGCGCCGCATTCCATCAGCAAGCTCGCCACCGCATCTTGCTCGGCCTCGACCTCGGCCTCGGTGTAGCCGTCCACCTCCACCAGCAGCAGCGCCCTGGCCGCCGGATGCGGCAGCTTTTCGCCGAGAAAGTCATACGATAGCTTCATTGCGGCGTAGTCCATGAACTCGACGGCCGAAGGCACCAGACCGCCGCCCTGGATGATGCGCGGCACGGCATGGATGGCGGTATACGCGTTGGCGAAGGGCGCCAGCAGCACGGCCTGGGCCGCGGGAAAAGGGATCAGGCGCAGGATGATCTTGGTGAAGATGCCGAGCGTGCCCTCAGAGCCAACCATCAGATGCACCAGATCGTAACCGGTGACATCCTTCAGTCGCTTGCCGCCGAACTGCACGATCTCGCCGGTGGGCAGCACGACCTCGACCCCCAGCACATAGCGGCCCGTCACGCCATACTTCACCGCCCGACCGCCGCCCGCGTTCTCCGCCACGTTGCCGCCGATCTGGCACAGCTCGACGCTCATCGGATAGCCCGCGTAGAACAGCCCGTGTGCTCGCACCGCCTCGCTCAATTCGTTGGTCACCACGCCGGGCTCGGCCACGACGACCAGGTTTTCGAGGTCGATCTCCAGGATCCGATTCATGCGCTCGACCGAGAGGAGGATGCCGCCGAACAGCGGCACCGCGCCGCCCGACAGCCCCGAACCCGCGCCACGCGGCGTCACCGGGATGCGTTCGCGGTTCGCCAGCTTCATGATCGCCGCAATCTCGTCCGCGCTGGCCGGCTTCACCACGACCTCCGGCATCTGATCGTGATCGTGGCCGAAGCTCTCGTCGTGCGCGTAGTCGAGCATGCGCTCCGGCTCAGCGTAGATGAGGTTCTCCGGGCCGACGATGGCGGCGAGTTGTTCGGTGATGGCAGGGGTGACGGGGTTGTAGTGTTGCATGACGCTCTCTCGTTCTCAATACGCGCCAATATCGCGCAAGCGGTTGTCACTGATCCCGAAGTGGTGGGCGATCTCGTGCAGGACGACGCGGCGGATCATGGCACGCAACTCTTCGTCCGTGCGGCACTGCATCTCGATGGGCCGCCGCAGCCGCATCGTGTGACGGTCGGGGAACTCCTCCACAACCACGTCGACGTTGTCGAGTCGCTCCTGAAAGAAATCAGGCAGGTCATTGACGACCTGCGCTACCAACTCCTCGAACTGTTCGATTTCCATGGGCGGCCATTATAGCATCGAAGCGATCTTTATGCAGCCCCTACATCTGCCCGTGCGCTCGAAACCACGCCAGGGCGTCGGCCACGGTTTCGGCGAACGGTCGCGTGGGGTGTCCTAACTCGGCAACGGCCTTGGCGTTGCTCACGGGCTGCCAGAGTCGCATGGTGCGCAGATAGCCGACGTTGCTGCCGGGAACCAGGCTGCCGGCCGCGATCATCGCGTCGAGCAGCCGCCCGCCGAGCTTGAGCCGCGGCGGAGCAGCGCCCGCCACGGCCGCGATCTCCGTGAGCCCCTCCTGCAGGGTCAGGTTGTGCGCGCTCAGGATGTACCGCTCGCCGATCCGGCCGCGCTCGGCCGCCGCCAGATGCGCCTCGGCCACGTCGCGCACGTCCACGACGCTGAAGCTGGCATCCAGGTAGAACGGCATGCGGCCTTTGGCGGCCATAAGCAACGGTTGGCTCACGGCCATGTGCACGTCGCCCGGCCCGAAGACGGCCACCGGACAAAGGACGACGACCGGCAACCCCGCTCGCGCTGCGGCCAGCGCCTCGACCTCCATCGCCCACTTGGCTTCGTAGTACGGATCGTTCGCGCTGCCGGGGATGTAGAAATCGCGCTCGTCGGCCAGGCGCCCCGGCTCGGCCGGCGCGCCGATGGTTGTGAAGGAGCTCGTGTAGACCAGTCGCCCCACGCCGAACTCGGCCGCGATGTCCAGCACGTTGCGCATCTGCCGGCGGGCAGCCGCCACGTCGCGGGCCATGGTCTTGGCGTTGTGGGGATACGCGCCCGCACAGTGAAACACGACCGAGGACGAAGGACGGAAGACGAAAGAAGCTCGCTCCGTCAGCACAGCCCGCAAAGCGGCGCAATCGTCAAGATCGCCTTGCACCCACTCGACAGGCAAATCGCCGATGGCGCCGGTGGCATCGGGACGGCGGCGCAGGGCCTGCACGCGCCAGCCGCGCGCGAGCGCGGCGCGGGCGATTTGACCGCCGATGAAGCCGGTCGCGCCGAGGATGAGGCAGGTGGTGGGTGGGGTCATTTATGGCTAACAAGGTAGCAAAATGAGAAAGGGAGAGTGGGAGAAAGGGTGAATGCGCTTAAGCTCCCACTCTCCCTTTCTCCCGTTCGCATCTACGCCCGCAGCGTCGCGCCCAGCTCACGCTCCAGCCGGCCGACGATCTTGGCGCGCAGCTTGCGCGTATCCTCGTCGGTCAACGTGCGGTCGACCGCCTGGAAGGTGAGGCTGTAGGCCAGCGACTTCTTGCCGGCCGCGATCTGGCCGCCGCGGTAGACGTCGAACAGCCGCAGATCAACGAGCAGCTTGCCGCCGGATTGGCGGATCAGCGCGGCCACCCGGGCGGCGGGGGTCGCTTCATCCACAATCACCGCCAGATCCTCGTAGATGGCCGGCTGCGTCGAGATCTCGGCCATCGGCTCGGCCGCGCCCCAACCCGCCAACACGACATCCAGATCGAGCTCCATGACCGCCACGGGCAGGCTGGGAAGGTCGAACGCCGCACGCACCACCGGATGCAATTCGCCCAGCGCGCCCGCGTCTTTGCCGCCGATCAGCAGTCGCGCGGTGCGTCCCGGATGGGTCGCCGGATGCTCGCCGCGCTCCCAGGCGACCTCCTTCACCTCCAGCCGAGCCAGCAGCGTCTCGACCACGCCCTTCAGATCGAAGAAGCCCAGCGGTGAGGCGTCTGCCGGCTGCCAGCCCTGCGGCTCGCGCGGACCGACCAGCAGCGCGCTCAGACGCCGCGGCTCGGCAGGCAGCGTTTCGCCCGGCCGCGGATAGAAGACGCGATCGGTGAAACGCAGGTTGGCGCGAGCTGTGTTGAGCTGGCCCGGCAGCAGGCTGCGGCGCAGGTGCGCCCGATCGGCTGCGAGCGGGTTCAACACCTTAACGTAAGCGACCGGGTCAGGTGCAAGCTTGTCGGCACGCGTGCGGGCATCATCGGCGATGTCCACCATCGTGTAGGTGATGATCTCGGTCAGGCCGGCGCCGACCAGCACATCACGGACCTTTTCCTCACCATCCAACGCGACGTTGCGCCGCTGCGGCGGCAGCGCATCCTCCATCAGCGTGTGCGGCATCCGGTCGTAGCCGTAGATGCGGCCGATCTCTTCCACCAGGTCGGC
>JALOOE010000235.1 GCA_025454565.1 Anaerolineae bacterium | reverse complement strand
ACCTCATCCAGCGAGCCGCCCTGGTCGGCTTTGGCGCCGGCGACCTTGAACGCAAAGACCATGCCCGCGACCCCGCGGCGGCGGTCGGCGCGCTCCGGGGTGGCGGAGGCCACATCGTCGCGCACGAGCACGGTCCGCACGGCGATCCCCTGCATGTCGGCCATTTCAGACGCCATGTCGAAATTCATCGTGTCGCCGCTGTAGTTGCCATAGATATAGACCACGCCGGCCCCGCCGTGGATGCGCTTCGTCACTTCGAGCATTTGATCAGCGCTGGGAGAGGCAAACACATCGCCTACCGCGCAGCCGTCGAGCATCCCCTTGCCGACATAGCCCAGGAAGACCGGCAGGTGGCCCGAACCGCCGCCCGTCGCAAGCGCGACTTTGCCCGCCACCGGCGCGTCGGCGCGCACGATGCAGTGCGGATCATCGCCCGCATAGCTCAGTTGATCGGGATGGGCCTTCAGCAGGCCATCCAGCATTTCGACGACGAATTCGTTGGGGTTGTTGAGGATTTTCTTCATCGGATGCGCTCCTTGTCTCCGTGGTATTCCTATTCTACGCCGGGCGGGCGCGTGCGCAAAATTAGCGTAACGGACACGATTCGACAACTGTATGATGCCTGTCATAGCCTCCGGGCATCCTCAGGTGATATCTTATCCTTTGGCTGTTTGCCAGCCTGCACCGGTATTCTATCGCCGCTTTGCGGCGTGTTCACTCTATCGGAGGAAACGGATGACCGAAAGACACTACGTCACGATCGATGGCAACGAGGCGGCGGCCTATATCGCGCACAAGACGAACGAGGTGATCGCCATTTATCCGATCACCCCGTCCAGCAACATGGGCGAATGGGCCGACGCGTGGAGCGCCGAGGGCAGGAAGAACATCTGGGGCACGACGCCCCTGGTGGTCGAGATGCAATCGGAGGGTGGCGCGGCAGGCGCGGTGCATGGTGCGCTGCAAACCGGCGCGTTGACCACCACCTTCACGGCCTCTCAGGGCCTCTTGCTGATGATCCCCAATATGTACAAGATTGCGCGCTCGACCGGCTGGGCCATGCTCTGCTCCAACAATCCGCAGGAAGTCATGGATCTGGCGCTCATCTCCCAGGCTGCCACGCTGCAATCGCGCGTGCCGTTCCTGCATTTCTTCGACGGCTTCCGCACCAGCCATGAGATCCGCAAAATCGAAGAACTCTCCGACGCGGCGATCCGCGCCATGATCGACGACAAGTTGGTGATCGCGCATCGCGCACGCGCACTCAGCCCCGAACACCCGGTGCTGCGCGGTACTGCGCAGAACCCGGATGTCTACTTCCAGGCGCGCGAAGCGAGCAATTCGTACTATCTGGCCGTACCCGAGATCGTCCAGGCGGAAATGGATAAGTTCGCAGGCATCGCCGGCCGCCAGTACAAGCTGTTCGACTACGTCGGCGCGCCGGATGCCGAGCGCGTGATCGTCCTGATGGGTTCCAGCGCGGATATCGCGCACGAGGCGGTCAATGCCCTGACAACAACCGGTGAGAAGGTCGGTGTGGTCAAGGTGCGCCTCTATCGTCCCTTCAGCGCTGAGCACCTGATGGCCGCAATCCCGGCGACCGCCAGGATCATCACCGCGCTCGACCGCTGCAAGGAGCCGGGCGGCGCGGGCGAGCCGCTCTACCAGGATGTCGTGACCGCGGTCGTCGAGACGGGGCGCGGGGTCAGGGTGCTGGGTGGCCGCTATGGCCTGGCGAGCAAGGAATTCACCGCGGCGATGGTCAAGGGCGTATTCGACAACATGGCTGCCGCGGCGCCCAAAAACCACTTCACCATCGGCATCAACGACGACGTGACGCACACCAGCATCGCCTACGACCCCACCTACAGCGTCGAGTCGAAGCGGGGCGTGCGCGCCATGTTCTACGGCCTGGGCGCCGACGGCACGGTGGGCGCCAACCACAACTCGATCCGCATCATCGGCTCTGAGACCGACAACTACGCTCAGGGCTACTTCTCCTACGACTCCAAGAAGTCGGGCACGATCACGACCTCGCACCTGCGCTTCGGCCCCGATCCGATCCGCCTCTCCAACCTGATCGAGTCGGCCAACTTCGTCGCCTGCCACCAGTGGGTCTTCCTGGAGCGCGTCAACGTGCTGGCGAAGGCCGAGCACGGCGCGACCTTCCTGCTCGCCAGCCCCTATGGGCCGGATGAGGTGTGGAATCAGTTGCCGCGCCAGGTGCAGCGCCAGATCATCGACAAGAAGCTGCGCTTCTTCGTGATCGACGCGATCGGCGTCGCCAAGGCGACCGGCATGGGCGGCCGCATCAACACCATCATGCAGACCTGCTTCTTTGCCATCTCCGGCGTGTTGCCCCGGGATGAGGCCATCGACAAGATCAAGCAGTCGATTCGCCACACCTATGGCCGCCGCGGCGAGATCGTAGTACAGCAGAACTTCGCGGCGGTGGATCACACCCTGTCGCATCTGTACGAGGTCAAGTATCCGAACGAAGTGACCAGCACGTTCGACATGACCCCGCCCGTCTCAGCCGAGGCGCCGGCATTCGTCAAAGACGTCACCGGGCAGATAATCGCGGGCGACGGCGATAGCCTGCCTGTTTCAGCCTTCCCGGTGGACGGCACCTGGCCCACAGCCACCACCCAGTGGGAGAAGCGCAATCTGGCGCTGGAGATTCCGGCCTGGGATGAAGCGCTCTGCATCCAGTGCGGCAAGTGCGCGCTGGTGTGCCCGCACGCGGCGATCCGGACCAAGGTCTATCCGCCGGAGAGCGCCGCCGGCGCACCTGAAACCTTCAAATCCGTGGATTATCGGAGCCGCGACCTGCCCGGCATGAAGTACACCGTCCAGGTGGCGCCCGAAGACTGCACCGGCTGCGGCCTGTGCGTGGAGGGCTGCCCGGCCAAGAATAAGAGCCAACCGAAGTTCAAGGCCATTAACATGGTCCCGCAGCCGCCGCTCCGCTTCAGTGAGCGCGACAACTTCGCCTTCTTCCTGGATCTGCCGGAGCTCGACCGCACGCTGATCCCGCTCAATAACGTGAAGAGCTCGCAGCTCCTCCAGCCGCTCTTTGAGTTCTCCGGCGCGTGCTCGGGCTGTGGCGAGACGCCCTACGTCAAGCTGGTCACCCAGCTATTCGGCGATCGCGCCATTGTCGCCAACGCCACGGGGTGCTCCTCGATCTACGGCGGCAACCTGCCGACGACGCCGTGGTCGGTAGCCAAAGACGGCCGCGGCCCGGCCTGGTCGAACAGCCTCTTCGAGGACAACGCCGAGTTCGGTCTCGGTTTCCGGCTGACCATCGACAAGCAGACCGAGTTCGCCCGCGAGACGATCCAGGCGCATCGCGATGTGCTGGGCGACGTGCTGGTGGACGAACTGCTGGCCGCGGATCAATCGACCGAGAAGGGACTCGCCGAGCAGCGCGCTCGCGTGGCGGCCCTGAAGCAGAAGCTCACCGGGGCGACCGAACCGTGGGCTGTGATGCTCGACAGCGTCGCCGAGATGCTTGTCAAGCGCAGCGTGTGGATCATGGGCGGCGACGGTTGGGCCTATGATATCGGCTACGGCGGCCTGGATCACGTCCTGGCGTCGGGCCGCGATGTCAACGTGCTGGTGCTCGATACGCAGGTCTACTCCAACACCGGCGGTCAGGCATCGAAAGCCACGCCACGCGCGGCGGTAGCTCGCTTCGCGGCGGGTGGCAAGGGCATCCCCAAGAAGGACCTGGGGATGATCGCGATGAGCTACGGCACGATCTACGTGGCTCAGGTGGCGATGGGCTCCAACGACAACCAGACCGTTCGAGCGCTGCTGGAAGCAGAAGCCTACCCCGGCCCCAGCCTGGTCATCGCGTATAGCCACTGCATCCAGCAGGGCCTCAATCTGATCCATGGCATGAGCCAGCAGAAGCTGGCGGTGGACTGCGGCGCGTGGCCGCTCTATCGCTACAACCCAACTCTGGCCGCCGACGGCAAGAATCCGCTGAGCCTCGACTCCAAAGCGCCGAAGATCCCGCTGAAGGATTACGTCTACAACGAGACGCGCTACAGTTCTCTGGTCTCGCGCGACGAAGAGCGGGCCGAGATGCTGCTCAAGCTGGCCCAGGAAGACGTGCTGGCCCGCTGGAAGCAGTATGAGCAGATGGCGGCGATGAGTTTTAGCAAGGAATGAACGAATTGCGAATCAGCGGATCGGAAAGCGGTTAGCTGATTCGCCGATTCGCTGATTCGCTCATTCGTTTGGATCCCAAAGGAACACACCATGATTGACCTTACTACGACCTATATGGGTCTCACCCTCAAGAATCCCATCGTGCCGTCGGCGTCGCCGCTGGCGAAGCGCGTGGATGGCATCAAACAGATGGAAGATGCCGGCGCGTCGGCCATTACGATGTACTCGCTGTTCGAAGAGCAGATCGACCTCGAGGCGTTGGCCCAGCACAACTTCATCGAGCAGACAACCTTCATGTCCTCCGAGGCGACGGCTTACTTCCCGAAAGCCGCCGATTATAACCGCGGACCGGACGGCTATCTGGAGTTGATTCGGCAGGCCAAGGAAGCCGTGGACGTGCCGGTCATCGGCAGTCTGAACGGCGTCACCCCCGGCGGCTGGACGCGTTACGCCCGGCTGATCCAGGATGCCGGCGCGGACGCGTTGGAGCTGAATGTCTACATGATCCCAACGCGATTGGATCTGACCAGCGACGGCGTGGAAAATACCTATCTGGAGATCCTGCGCGACGTCAAGGCCAGTGTGAAGATCCCCGTAGCGATGAAGCTCAGCCCATTCTTCAGCGCGCTGCCGAACATGGTGCGCCGGTTGGACAGGGCCGGCGCGAGCGCGCTCGTGCTCTTCAACCGTTTCTATCAGCCCGACTTCGATCTGGAGGAGTTGGCCGTCACACCCCACCTCGTGCTCAGCACACCGTGGGAGATGCGGCTGCCGCTGCGTTGGATCGCCATCCTTTACGGTCATGTCAAGGCCTCGTTGGCGCTTACGACCGGCATCCACACCTCGGAAGACGTGGTCAAATCGGTCATGGCCGGCGCCGACATCGCCAACGTGGCGTCCGTGCTTCTGGAGCGGGGACCGGGCCACATCAGCGAGCTGATCGGTGGGTTGAGCCAGTGGATGGAAGAGCACGAATACGAGTCCGTCGCGCAGATGAAGGGCGCGCTCAGCCAGCGCAACGTCATCGAGCCGGCCGCCTTCGAGCGTGCGAACTACATGAAGGTGTTGGGGAGTTGGAAGTAGGCGCACTGCCGAAGTGAGCAGGTAATACAGGACACGACGGAGGGCCGCCCCGTGGCATAGAGCGCCCGCGCACCGTCTCGCCTGACCCAACCCTTGATGCTCCCGAAGCCTCCTGCCAGCAGGTTTCGGGAGCATTTTCGTATGCGAATAACTGGACGCAGATTGACGCCCCGCGCGGCCGGTGGTATCATCCGGCTGGTTACAGGTTACAGGTTACAGGTTACAGGTTACAGGTTACAGGTTGCTGGCGTGGCTCGGTCAGGAGACCGACAGGCCAATGGTTTGCTGACTTTCTCGCCCAAGGAGGCGCTCTCGTGTCACCTGATGCTCCGCAGACCGGCAAGACGCCGCCTTGGCCGCCGCCCGCGCTGACGCCTGATGAGACCCGCCTGGCTTTGCTCGGCGTGGTTGATTTCGAAGGCGACTGGGCGGCGCTGGAAGCCGCAACTGCGCTTGTGGTCGATGGTCCGGCCAAAGCCAGTCTGATTCGGGACAGGTTGGCGCCGATGGCCGCGCAGCTTCAAGGTCATTTTGCCGCAGAAGTTGGTGTGCTCGATCTGCTCGCGGCACGCCATTGGTTCGACACGCAACCATGTCAAAGCGCGACGCAACCGGAACGGGCTGGAGGCCAAAAGCCGGCCGCGGTGCGCCTCGACAGAGGTGCAGCCGGAGCGCAAGAGGAGCACGCATGATCGAGTTCGAAGCCACGCTGCCTGGCGATATCGCATTCCGGAGCGAAGGCGAGCCGGAGTGGATGCCCAGCGCCGCCGAAGTAGCGCGTGCCCG
>JALOOE010000234.1 GCA_025454565.1 Anaerolineae bacterium | reverse complement strand
TGTCATCGTGCCGACCAACCCAAAGGGATTGCCGATCGCGATAGCCCGTTGGCCGATGGCGATATCATCGATCTTGCTGCGTTCCACCGGCGCCAGCTTAACCAGTTTGGGATCGACCAGAATGACCGCCAAATCGCTGTCCGGGTCAGAACCGATGAGCTCGGCCGGCAACACGACGCCATCCCAGAAGGTGACTTGCAGCGCGTCGGAGCCGCGCACCACGTGATCGTTGGTCACGATGTGTCCCAGGGCATCCCACACGAAACCAGACCCCTGGCTCTCAGGCAACGCATCACTCGTTTGAGACGAGGAGGTCGGCTTGGTCAAATTCTCGATGTAGACGACTGCAGGATTGACTTTTTCATAGACGGCGCGGAGGAGCGCGCTTTCGTCATCGCTGCCCGATATTGCACTGGCGGCCGGTGCGCGCTGCGGGGTAGGGGTCGCAACCACTACCTTTTCCACAATGCGCGGCGTAGGCGTGGGGTTTGCAAATAAGCGCGCCGCGGGGCGCACCAGGCCGCAGCCCGTCAGAGCAAGGCTCAGCGCGATGAGCGCAATCAAGATCGGCAAAGGTCGGGATCGCTGCATGTCAGTCCTCACAATGAGATCAGGGTCACCGTGTGCCTACACAACTGAGAAGCGGCAGGCGATGACCCTGGGGATTGGTGCTCAATCGTCACGCCGTCCGGCAATGAGCATGACGTAGTATAGCAAAGTGGCGACAGCCTGAATGGCAGCAGCCACATAGGTGAGCGCAGCCGCGTCCAGAACCGCTTTTGCGCCTTGGACTTCGTTCCCGATGGTCAGGTTGTATGTCTGCAGCAGGCGGAGACCGCGTTTGCTGGCATCAAACTCCACAGGAAGCGTCATGATCGCGAAGATGGCGGACAGCCCGAAAGCAAACACGCCCAGCCAGGCTAGTCCTGTGAATTGCAGGAGGAAACCCGCCATGAACAGGATCGGCCCGACCCAAGAGCCCAACCGCACAGCCGGCACAAGCGCCCCGCGCAGCTTGAGCGGCGCGTAGTTTTGTTGATCTTGCAACGCGTGGCCGATCTCATGGGCCACGATTGCCAGCGCGGCAACGCTCGGCTGTTGAGCCACGCCGGCAGAAAGCCCTAGCTTCTTCGAGCGCGGATCGTAGTGATCGGTCAGCTCGCCGCGAACGCCGTCGATCGCAACATCGTGGAGCCCTTCCGGCCCCAGGATGATCTTAGCGGCATCCAGGCCGGTCAGCCTCCGCTGGTTGGGCACTTTCGTGTACTTGGCATACGCGCCGCGCACCTTCATCTGGGCCCAAAACCCCAGCAAGAGAGGAGGGATCACCAACACAAAGTAGAGCGGGTTAAACCCTAGGCCGTAGTCCATATTCGCTCTCCAGACTGGCACATCAATCCGCAGGGGAGATCGCTCCCCAGATCAAAGTAATGTAATTATACCACAACAACCTGGCGGAAGGTGTTACTTGGCCGACAATTCACCGACAAATCACCCCAGTGCGGCACGGCAGCGCAGGCGCGTGCTGTGTCGCACTGGCATTGCCGTGCCATCCACCCGGTTAGCGTGTCCTCAGACCTGGCGGAATTCGCCCTCCACCACATCCTCACCACCGGATGGATGGACATGCTGACCACCATGACCGTTGCCGTTGCTTGACCTGCCGCTCGCCGGTTGCCCATAGGCGTTCTCGGACAGGCGGTAAGCAGCCTGCTGCAAACGACCCATCGCATCGCGGATGGCCGTCACGTCCTCGCCTTTGGCTTCCCTGCGCACCTCGGCGACGAGCTGCTCCAACGCCCGCCGATCATCACCGCCCACCTTGCCGCCGTCGGCCAGCTCGCGCAGGCTTTTCTCGACGGCGTAGGCCGATGCATCGGCCTCATTGCGGGCCTCAATCAACTCCTTGCGGCGCTGATCGGCGGCCTTGTTGATCTCGGCCTGGCGCACCATCCGGTCGATGTCATCCTTATTCAGATTCGTCGAGGCGGTGATCTTGATCGTCTGCTCCTTGCCAGACGCCTGATCACGCGCGCCGACATTCAGGATGCCGTTGGCGTCGATATCGAACGTGACTTCGATCTGCGGCACGCCGCGCGGTGCAGCCGGAATGCCTTCCAGGTTGAAGTGACCGAGCGAGATGCTGTCAGCCGCCATCGGCCGCTCGCCCTGAAGCACGTGGATCGTCACCGCCGATTGACCGTCCTCAGCCGTGCTGAAAACCTGGCTCTTCTTGATCGGGATCGTCGAATTGCGCTCGATGATCGGCGTCAGCACGCCGCCCAACGTCTCGAGGCCCAGGGTCAGCGGTGTGACGTCCAACAGCAGCACATCTTTCACTGCGCCGGAGAGCACGCCGCCTTGCAGGGCTGCGCCTACAGCCACCACCTCGTCGGGATTGACCCCCCGGCTAGGCTCCTTGCCGCCCGCCAGCTTGCGCACCAGATCGATTACCATCGGCATGCGTGTAGAACCGCCCACGAGCACGACCTCATTGATCTCCGACGGTTTCAGCTTGGCATCGCCCAGCGCCTTCTCGAACGGGCCGCGGCAGCGGTCGAGCAGGTCGGCCGTCAACTGCTCGAACTTGGCACGCGAAAGCTTGACCTGCAAGTGCTTGGGGCCGCTGGCATCGGCTGTGACAAACGGCAGGTTGATTTCGGTCTCCATCAAGCTGGAGAGCTCGATCTTGGCTTTCTCGGCCGCTTCCTTGAGGCGCTGGAGCGCCTGCCGGTCGGCGCGCAGGTCGATGCCCTGCTCCTTCTTGAACTCGTCAGCCACATAGCTGACGATCCGCTGATCCCAGTCGTCGCCGCCCAGGTGCGTGTCGCCGTTGGTGGCCTTCACCTGCACCACGCCGTCGCCAACTTCCAGGATCGAGACGTCGAACGTGCCGCCACCCAGATCGAAGACCAGGATCGTCTCGCTCTCCTTCTTGTCCAGGCCGTAGGCCAGCGCGGCCGCGGTCGGCTCATTGATGATACGCAGCACCTCGAGGCCGGCGATGCGGCCGGCGTCCTTGGTCGCCTGACGTTGGCTGTCGTTGAAGTACGCCGGCACGGTGATCACTGCCTGTGTCACCGGCTCGCCCAGATATGCCTCGGCATCTGTCTTCAGCTTGCCCAGGATCATCGCTGAGATCTCTTGCGGCGTATACTCTCTTCCGTTGATCGGAATGCGCACGCGCGCATCGCCGGCTTTGCCTTCGATCACATTGTAGGGGACGATGGCGCGCTCGGCGGCAGTGTCATCGAAGTGGCGGCCCATGAATCGTTTGATCGAGAAAACCGTGTTCTCCGGATTCACCACAGCCTGCCGCTTGGCAGTCTGGCCGACCAGCCGCTCGCCGTTCTTGGCAAACGCCACCACCGACGGGCATAGCCTTCCGCCCTCGGCCGTCGTGATGACCACGGGATCACCGCCCTCGACCACCGCAGCCACGCTGTTCGTCGTCCCCAAATCAATACCCACAATCTTATTCATCGTATCGCCCTCTGCGAAAGGATTCAGCGGCCGCTGAACAGACCCTGCGCGCCCGATTCAGTAACCGCCGCACTATTCATTATGTAGACTATAACAGGAACATGTTAGATTTGTGCAAGGTGAGCGTTAGTGTTGCGTTAGTTAGTGAAAGCCAACTTGCCTATTGCAACATGACGAGTTCTGTGCTAACATCTATCTTGCCGTGCAGGTGCGACGCAAGATGGAGTGGCCCAGGATGTCTCAATCGGGCATGGCCGCCATCGGATGAGCGGTCACACGGCGGCGCAACCTTATTCGTGGGAGGACACTATGCGCGTACAGGAACTTCGTGGGATGCAGGCGACCATGGCAGAGAAGTTGGTTGCTGCGGGGATCAAATCGGCTGATGATCTGCTGGCAGCGGGCAAGACCCCGGCCGCCCGGAAAGATCTGGCGGCCAGGATTAGCGCCGATCCGAAGGAATTGTTGGAGATGCTGAACCGCGCCGATCTGGCTCGCGTCCAGGGCATCGGCGAGGTCTACAGCAACCTGCTCGAAAATGCGGGCGTGGATACCATCGCAGAGCTGGGCAAGCGCGTGCCGGCAAACCTCCATGCCAAGCTCGCCGAGCAGGCTCAGAAGGGGGACGCCCGCCGCGCGCCCACCCTGGCACAGGTAGAGGATTGGGTGAAGCAGGCCAAGGAACTCGGCCGCGGCATCGAGTATTAGTTGTCGCGAGCCATGGTGGGTTCTTTGGCGCTAACCTGAGAACAAACAACCTCCGAAGTCGCGCGACTTCGGAGGTTGTCTGTTCTCAGACGCCGGCCGCATCGGCCAGCGCGCGGCCGGCCGTCAGCAGTGCTTGCACCGTCTCCGGGCTGTGGGCCTCGGCATAAACCCGCAGCACCGGCTCGGTGCCCGACGGCCGAATCAGCAGCCAACTGTCATCGGTCAGCAGATACTTGACGCCGTCGCGCGTATTGATCGATGCGAGCGGGATGCCAGCCAGCCGGTCGGGCGCCAGATCGACCAAACGAGTGACCAGCGCGGTCTTCTCGAACGGCTTGACGTGGAAATCATTGCGGGCATAATCGAAATGCCCGATCTCGGCCATCACATCGGCCAGCAGAACCTCCGGCGATTTCCCGTAGCGGGCCACCATCTCGGCCACGATCAAACCCATCAACACCCCATCGCCTTCCGGGATATGGCCCTTAATGCTGATGCCACCCGACTCCTCGCCGCCGATCAGCACATCGGTACTGAGCATCAGATCGGCGATGTAGTTGAAGCCCACCGGCGTCTCATGGACGGGCAATCCGTAAATGCTGGCTAACCGATTGAGCATTTGGGTCGTCGACACTGTCTTGACCACATCCCCGCGCTGCTTGCGTTCATCCACAAGATAGCGTAATGCCAATGTCATGATGCTATGCGGATCGATGAAGCGGCCGGTCGGGCCGATGGCGCCGGTCCGGTCAGCATCGCCGTCCATCGCCAGCCCAAGATCATAGCCGCCCTCCAGCACGAGATCCATCAGCGGCTTCAGGTG
>JALOOE010000233.1 GCA_025454565.1 Anaerolineae bacterium | reverse complement strand
GGCGTGAGCCCTTACCATCTCCAGCGCACCTTCAAACGCATCGTGGGCGTGACGCCGCGCCAATATGCGGCGGCGCACCGCATAACGCGCTTCAAGGGGGAGCTGAGGAACGGGCAGCGCGTGACCGATGCGCTCTATAACGCCGGGTTCCAGTCCAGCAGCACCGCCTACGCGGACGCGGCAGGGCAATTCGGCATGACGCCCGCTGCATATCAGCGTGGCGGCGACGCAGTGCAGATCATCTACACCATCGCGCCGTGCTCGCTCGGCTGGCTGTTGCTGGCCGCGACCGACAAAGGCATCTGCGCGGTGCGGCTCGGCGACTCGGAAGCTGAGTTGGCCCGGACATTGACCGCTGAATTTCCGACCGCGGCGTTCAACCGTGCGGAAGCGGGCCTGGAATCGTGGCTGGCCGCGCTGCTGGCCTATCTGGACGGCCAGCCGGTGCGCCTTGATCTGCCGCTCGATGTGCGGGCGACGGCCTTCCAGCGCCGCGTGTGGCAGGCGCTGACCGCCATCCCGTACGGCGGCACGCGGTCTTACGGCGATGTGGCGGCGGCCATCGGCCAGCCGACGGCTGCCCGCGCGGTCGCGCGGGCGTGCGCCACCAATCCGGCGGCGTTGATCATCCCCTGCCACCGTGTCATTCGCGAAAACGGCGATCTGGGCGGCTATCGCTGGGGGTTAGAGCGCAAATAGGCATTGCTGGCGCAAGAGGCGCGCCAGACTGCGGCTTCGCCGTTGGCTCGGTCGGAGACCGGCCAAAGCCAGAAATTCCAAATGTAGCCGCCAGCGGAGGCATCCTGAGCGGGTTAACCACGCCGCATCCTTCGACTGCGCAGCGAAAAAGACCGCTGCTCCGCTCAGGATGCTTCCCTACATGTGGAATTCCTGAGTGCCTCGCGCCCGTCCTGGGCTGTCTGGGCGCTGCCCGGCGCCTTGATCGCGCTGACCGGGATCACCTGCAAGCTCTCCGGTGACGGCCTCGCGACGCGCTCGACGCTTGAGCCTTCTTCGCCAATCTCCCCTGTTCACCGCCGTTCAGATCACCAGCCGCGCGCCGATGCACCCGCTGATACACCCGCGGGTACATGCCACGCGGCGTCCGCGCGCCTATACTCAACCACAGTGAGGACGATCAAGGAGGTGTGCGACGCCAATGGAAAAGCGACAAGAGTCCAACCCCGTCTATGAATTCACGATCCGCGGCGATTTGAGCGGCCAGTGGTGCGATTGGTTCGGGGACCTGCAGATGGCCTATGCGGACAACCAGACCATCTTGTGGGGGCCTGTGCCCGATCAGGCCGCACTCTACGGCATCATCGCCAGGTTGCGCAACCTGGGGCTGACGTTGCTTGCCGTGAACCAGCGGTCCGCCGGAGCCGCGCCTGTACTCGATCATTCTCAACAAAACTCATGAAGGAGCATCATATGAATCCGCAACCGCAGACCGCCTCTCCATCCGTGGGAGGCCCGTACCCAGTCAAGGATCGGCTGTCGTTCGTCTGGCTGATCCTGGCTTTCGTCGTATCACTCTTCTCGAACGGCATGACTATCGTGCCGATCGCCGCCTGGCTGGCCCCTGTTTTTATGCTGCGCTTCCTGCGCACGCGGCGCGCCCTGCCTGGCCTGCTCATCGGCTACATCGCCAGCGCGGCGGCCTTCTACATCTACTGGCGGCCGGCCTTCCTGGACGCCGGCGCGATGTTTACGGTCTACAGCACGGCGTTCGCACTGCTGTTCTTCCTGCCCTTCGTCGTTGACCGGCTATTGGCCGGCCGCGTGCCGGGCTTCCTGCGCACCCTGATCCTGCCGGTCGCCTGGGTGTCGGTCGAGTACACGCTGCATCTCGTGTCGCCGCTGGGCACCTTCTTCCTGACGCCATTCACCCAGGGCGGCAACCTGCCGCTCCTCCAAATCCTGTCCCTCACCGGCATGTGGAGCATCACCTTCCTGATCGGCTGGTTCGCCAGCGTGGTGAACTATGCCTGGGAAGCGCGTTTCGACATGCGGCGCGTGGGGCGCGGGGTAGCCTTCTACGCGGTGATCCTGGCGGCGGTCTTGCTCTTCGGCGGCATCCGCCTGGCGCTGAATCCGCCTACCGGTGAGACGGTCAAGGTGGCCGTCCTCACGACCAACGTGAGCAAGGAGTACTGGCCCGACGGCGAAGACACGCCACTGGACAAGGGTCTGATCGCAGGAACCTTGAGCGCAGAGGAGTTGGAGCATGTTTCCGGCACGATGGCCGAGATCAACGGCGACCTCCTGACCCGGACGCGTATCCAGGCCCGCGCCGGCGCGAAGATGGTGACGTGGAGCGAATACAATGCCGGTGTCTTCGCCGATACCGAGGCGCAGTTCTTGGCGCAGGCCCGGCAGGTCGCCCGCGAGGAGCAGATCTACCTGGCCTTCCCGCTGATCGTCCTGGAGCTGGACCCGGCCAAGCGGCCGGCGCCTGAGCGTCTGGCAACCAACAAGTCGGTCATGATCACGCCCGACGGCGAGATCGCCTACCAGTACGTCAAGCACAACCTGCTGACCGGCTGGGAAGCCGACCGGGCGATCCAGGGGCCGCGCCAGATCAACACCATTGACACGCCCTACGGCCGTATTGCCAGCGTGATCTGCCTGGACATGGACTATCCGAGCTTCATGCGCCTGGCGGGCCAGGAAGGGGTGGACATCGTGTTGAGCGGCGCGATAGACGGCACGATGGCCACCAAAGGCAACCCGGTGCATTCGACGATGGCCTCGTTCCGCACCATCGAGCAGGGTTTCTCATTGGCCCGCGCCGGCGTCTACGGCTCGAATGTCGCGGTGGACTACCAGGGACGGCTGTTGGGGACGTCCGGCTACTACACGGCCAAAGACCGGACCGTCGTGGCGCACTTGCCCATCGAGGGCACGCGCACGATCTATTCGCAGGTCGGCGACATCTTCCCGCAGGCGTGCCTGGCGCTGCTGGCCGTGCTGGTGGTCTATGCCGCGCTCAGCGCGGCGTTGCGCCGCAGCAGAACCGGCGCCAGGGCCGCGCGTCCGACAGAACGGCACGGTTGGGAGCCTCAGGCTGGGTGAGATTCCTGCCGCATCTGCGGCGTGATACACGCAGTGTGGGTGAGCCAGGCAGAAAGGGCCTGGCTCACATCTTTTGGGAGAAAGCACAATGAGATTACTCGCTCGCAGCGTGGCCGGACTGTCTTTGGTTACCGCGATCGCCACACGCATCCGCATCCGCTCGGGCGCGCTCGATCCCAGTCTGTTCGCTTTCGCCGCCAAGATGCTCGGGAGCGCCGGTGCACCCGTGGTGGGCCTGGCCGGCGCGGCAGCCGCGCTTTCCGGCTGGCGTTCCCGCGATCCGCTGAGCGCGCTGGCCGGCGGCGCGGCGGCCCTCTTGTCAGCCGATTTCATCCGCCGCGTGACGACGCCGCATCAGGGCTTCGAGCGCGCGTTCGGGCCAGACTGGCACGCCGCGATCCCGCCGGATCTGGCGCGCCGGTTCTTACCAAGGCGCTGGAACGGCTATCTGCGCTTCCCGGTGCAGACACCGTCCTGGGCCAATCTCGCCTTTTGGGACGTTCCCGGCGCGCCCGATTGCGACAACCGCCGCCTCCTCTGCGATCTGTGGGCGCCGCCCCCAGGCGCATCCCGCTCGGGCCTGGGCGTGATCTACCTGCACGCGGGCGGTTGGCAGAACTTTGCCAAAGACACCGGCACGCGTCCCTTTTTCAGCTACCTCTGCCGCCAGGGTCACGTAGTGATGGACGTGGACTACCGCATGGTCCCCGAGACGGACATGGCCGGCATGTTGGCCGACGTCAAACATGCCGTCGTCTGGCTCAAGGACAACGCCAGCCGCCTTGGGGTGGACCCGAACCGTGTGGTGTTGACCGGCGCGTCGGCTGGCGGTCAGTTGGCGTTGTTGGCGGCTTACACCCCGAACGATCCGCTCCTGGATCCGGCCGATGTGCGGCCGTGCGACACCGCCGTGCGCGGCGTCATCGCGTTCTATGCGCCCACCGACATGCTGGCCTACGGCGCAAAGCCCGCCCACGACTGGCCGTCCTTTGTCCGCCTCGGCCGTCGCATCGGCATCGTCCCGCGCGGCAGCTACCTGATGTGGTCCGAAACCGAATGCCGGCTGTTTGGCGCCCGCGCAGCTGATGCCCCCGAAAACGCCAGGCGCTTCTCGCCGATCGCCCACGCTGGCCCGGCGTGTCCGCCGACGCTGCTGATCCACGGCGCCCACGACCGCGTCGTGGCCGTTGCCGACTCCCGACAGATGGCCGAGGCGCTGCGCCGTCACGGCGTCCCAGCGGTCTGCGATGAGCTGCCGATGATTGACCACGCCTTTGATCTGCCTCTGCTGCGGCTATCGCCCCCCGCTCAAGCCGCGCTCTACGACGTCGAGCGATTTCTGGGCATCATGGCAGGCCCTCGCCGATTCGGTTCTCGCTGACCAGCCCCATCGCGCACTCGTTTCAACCACACGGCAAATGACCCGCCCATAGTGCACCCCTCGATGCACCCTGATGTACCCGCGAGCCATCCGTTCCTCTCCCCGCTACACCTTGCGGTCTCCGACCCACTATCGCGATGTACCTGGTGATGCGCCCCAGGACAGATGATCGCGCCAGCGTTTTCTGGTACCCTCGAGGCAGGACTTAGCAAGAACACACTACCTGATGGAGGGCCAGATGTCTCTCATTACGACCCAGATGCTCAACGGCGCCGGACGCAACTTCAGCCGACTTTACTCAAATGTGGCGATCAAGATGAACGTTGAACGGCAAGTCCCCTTGCCCGCGGGCGCCAAGATCATCGCAGCCAACCACCCGACCACCACCGACCCGTTCATCATGATGGGCCTGACCGACGAGCCCATCTACATCTTGATCACGAACATGTGCTTCCAGATGCCGGTTCTGGGCCGCTTCCTGCAGGGCGCCGGGCACATCCCGGTCCTGGCAGGAAACGGCCGGGCCGCCTTCGATGCAGCTGTGGAACTGCTCAAGGAGGGCAAGACCGTCGGC
>JALOOE010000232.1 GCA_025454565.1 Anaerolineae bacterium | reverse complement strand
CGAGTACGCCGCGCACATCATCAACGCGCTGAAGGGCGGCGAGCCGTTCCAGTTCAACGGCAACGTGCCGAACACCGGCCTGGTGACTAACCTGCCGCAAGGCGCGTGCGTCGAGGTGCCGGTGTGGGCCTCGAAAAAGGGGTTGGAAGGGGTGCATGTGGGCGCGCTGCCGCCGCAGGTCGCCGTCCTGACCAACCTCAGCGCGCAGATCGAAGAGATGGCCGTCGAGGCCGCCCTCACCGGCGATCCCCGCCTGGTGTACTACGCCATCGCCAATGATCCGTTGAGCGCCGCCGTGCTCTCGCTGGCGGAAATCCAGGCGATGACGGACAAGATGCTGGAGAAGAACCGGGAGTATCTACCCCAGTTCAAGCAGCTCAAGTAAGGGATACTGTCTCAGGTGGTAGTGGGGCGCCGAGCCGGCTGCGGAAGCTGACTCGGCGCCCGTCGCGTGCTGCGCTCGACAGGGTTCGCTTGCGCCCGCGTGCCCTGGGCGGTTCTTTCGGCCAAGGTCTGGCGCGCGACGACTTATCCCCTGTACCAGATGGCGTGGGACCTGGCGCACGTTCGGGGTGTAGTGATAACGTCGACGCCCATACCCTCCAATCAACACACTTCAGACTGGGGTGGGCTGCGCGCTGCCACATGGAGGCTGCGCATTCGCCAACTGCACCGCTTCTTGCTCCAGCTTGAGCTCGCGTTCGAGCATGTGCTCGATAACCGGCCGCAGATCGGCCAGTGAGGCATAACCCTGGAGTCGGGCGAGCAGGCGCCGGTCGTTCTCGGTCAGCGGTCGAGCCCAGCGGATATGGGCCTCCAGCGTCGCTGCGTCCATGCGGTAGGGGAGGAAGCGCGGAGAGATCAACTTCCGAAGTTGCGCCAGGATGTTCAGTCCACCGTAATCCATGTCGGCCCAGACCTGAAGCGGGATCCCAGCCGGCAACGTCTCGACCAGGCGCGCCAGCAGATGGCGGACCGCCGGCGCCGGATTGCCCCACAGACACAACGCTGCCAGGCCTTCTCCCTCGTAGCGGATCAGCTCGTAGAAGGACGCCAGGTTCTCGACGCAGACCACGCGCTGCATAGCCGTGATGTCCACCTCCGCGCGTTGCACTCCCGCGATCATCACCGATGGCACACCGGCGGCGGGGTAGAAGCCGCCCAAGGACACGATCTGTCCGCTCGCGCCAACCAGCCGCCAGGGACCGTACAGGAAGACATGCGTCGGGTTGGGTGTCAGCCCCAACTCACGCAATGTCTCTACCGGTGTCAGCTCGCCCCAGCCTGGTCCGTGCCGCCGGGCGAGGGTCGCTAACACGGCCTTCAATGGCTCGAACGCCTTGCTGTCGTTGAAAGTACGGACACTGAAGACGCGATACGGCGTCTCCTCGCGCAGCGTGTCCAACGCCACCAATGCAGCCAGCAGATCGCGGTTGAAGCCGGGATCAGCCAGGAGGAAGGGCGCAGGCGATTTGCCGGCACGAAGTTGGGCCAGGGCGTGATCGAGTGCGAGGAGCCGCCAGTCATCGTGCAAGACCCTTGAGGTTTCGCCAACCTCAAGGGTCTGAGCCGCGAACCTAAACCGCTCCCCCAAGAGCAAATCGCGCAGCGCGGCGGCCTGGGCGGCCACGGGCGGTCGACCCAGCCAGGGGAACAGCTCGGCGGCGCGCTCCAGGAGCAGCGTTACAGCGCTGAGCAAATGCCCCGCCTCGCCTGGGAGCCAGGTCAAGCGCACGAAGCTGCGCTGTTCCAGCATTCGCAACTGCTCGTTGGCCGTTTGCCGTGGGGCTGGGTCAAGCTGGCTGATGTAGCCGGGCAGGTCTAGCTCATCCAGATGGACGCTTATGGCGCGGGTGAAGGGCCGCGTCGGGTCGTGCCGCTCGTAGATGTCGAGCAGGGCATTCAAAATGGCGGCGACGTCTGGGATTGGGTTGAAGGGTATGGCGGACATGTTGGTTGGCAAATCGGTCGTTTGCGGACAAGGAGACAAGTACATAAGGTGACCGGGGCGACAGGGTGATTGCGGATACACCTCGCAGCGTCATCGGCCGACGGTTGACGTAATGCGCAATACCAAGCACCTATCCCGTTTCACGTTACTGCTCCACCTCGCGCTTGTCAATCTCCAGCACGAACGAATGGTTCTCCTGCCGGACGACGGTGCGGACGCTGTCCACGTGGGGCAGGAGCCCGCCGGCCTTGTCGGGCGGCGTGGCGAGCAGCACCTGCAGGCCGGTGTCCACCATGAACTTGAGCGCGCTGGCGGTGCGGGCGGTGTCCATCTTGCCGAACGCCTCGTCGAAAAGCGCCAGGCGGATCGTGTCGGAGGGTCGCGCCTGGTTCAAGCGATACGCCTGGGCGAAGCTGGCCGCCATCGCGACATAGAATGGCGTGGTGGTCTCGCCGCCCGACTTCTTAGCGCTGATCTGACTGTGCAGCGCGCGGTCGCCGTTCGGGTAGTGGATGCGGATGTCGTAGGCCAGGTAGTTGCGGTAATCCTGCAGGTGACGCAACTCCTCCACCCGTTCGTCGTCCGCGCCGATCGTCAGCCGCTCGAACAGCAGATCCCAGCCCTCCTGGTGCGTCCGGCGGAAATCGGAGTCAAACAGCGATCCGCCCAGCACCGCGCGGCTGTCCATCACCATGTCGTAGACGCGGCGCAGGTCGGGCGCAGGCGAGTTGATGAACTCGTAGCGCTCCCCGCCGAAGCGCAGCTTGCTCAACGTGTTGTTCAGGTGGTCGAGCTGGCTGCGCGCGTCCTCGATCTGTTCGCGTAGGCGGTGGATGAAGTTCTCGACCAACTCCTGCTCGGCCAAGCCGCGCTGGCGGGCGATTCGCGCCTCATACTCCGGCAGCTCCGACTCGATGTAACGCTGGCGCTCGGCGGTGTAGCGTCGCGCGTCCTCGTCGTTGTCGTAGCCGAAGTCATAGCGCAGGCTGTAGGCTTGCTTGGCCTCGCGGAGCTGATCGCGGCTCCTGTTTTCGGCTCTGGCGTGATCTTCCTCGTAGCGCGCAGCGCTTTCCAGCACGGTCTCCAATGCTTGGCGTTCGCGACGACGGGCATATTCCTTTTCGACCTCCTCGGTCATATCCTCCGCGTTTTCCAGCAGGAGGAAGCCACGTGCGGCCTCGATCTCGGCTGCGCCCGCGCGCTCCAGGCCGGGGATGACATCCTGATCGAGGGTGTGTAACAGCCGGCGCAGATCGCCGATGCTCTGGTCGGCCTGCGAGAGGCGGTTCTGCGCTTCATCGGCGGCGGCGCGGGCGCGCTGCACGTCAGATTGCAGGGCGGCGAGCGAATGGGTATCCAGACCGGCCAGTTCAGTACGCAACGCGGCCAGCGCGGTCTCGACCTTTGGCAGCCGCACCAGCTCTGGCAGGCTGCGCTCTAGTTCGATGAAGCCCCGTACGCGGTCGCGGGTCAGGCTCAATCGCTGCTCCAGGCCCATAAGTTGACCGGCCAGGCCGGCCAGCTCATCGCTGATAGCAGCCAGCCGCCCCTCGCGCTCCGCGATCTGCCGGGGGATAGCGCGGCCGCCGATGAACCAGCGGCGATAGTGCCGCGGGTCGAGGTGGCTGGCGCTGAACTGGCGGCGCACGAAACACTCGCGGGTCACTGCCTGGCGCTGGTCGCGCATGTCTTCCAGGGTCTCGCACTTGACGTAACCGCCAAGAAGCAAGTCCACATAGGCGCGGGCAGCAGGGTGGTCGGTCTGAACTTCTGTGGCCAACCGATCGGTCCCGCTGCGGCGAATTTCATCGGCGCGGACCGCGGCCAGGATGCGGTCCGCGTCGGGCAGCCCCACGCCGTGCAGGTCGTCCTTGAAACGGCGGGCGCGATAGATGCGCATGGCCGCGTCGTAATGAGCGGGCGGCACGAGCAGGTGAAAGCGCGCCTGGCCCAGTACGCCTTCGACCGCATCCTGCCACGCCTCATCGGCCACTTCGAGCGTCTGGCAGAGGTAAATCACCTCGTCGGCGTCCAGGCCCAGTTCGGCGCGCAGCAGGCGGCGGAGCCGGGCGGCGGCTGGCGCTTCGGCCTCGTAGCTGACATCCCGGTCGCCGGTGCGGAGCTGCGCGATCTCCCGCTGGATGCGCTCCCCTTCTTCCCGCAGCCCGCGCATTCTGTCGGCTAACAGCGCGCGCTGGTCGGCGTAGGTTTGGGCGAGGGAGGTGAGGACGTGCTGCGCGCTGCGTGCTGCGTGAACCAGAAGCTCGCCATCCTCTGTCACCCTGAGCGGGTCTACCAAGACAACCTCATTCCGGCGATCATCCAGCGCAGGGTCTCGTTGCGCGTTACGAGATGCTTCCCCAAAGGATGCTTCGCGATCGTTAGCGTTTTGTCGCAGCAGGGGCTGTGCGGTTGCCCCGCTCAACGTGACAGTTGCAAAACTCTCCAGTTCCGATGGCACGAGCTGTCCATCGGCAAGCAGCAGGCCGCGCAGGGTGCGCATGGCGGCAACTTCGGCGGCTAGCGCGGCGGAAAGCTCGGCCTCTCGGCGGCGCAGAGCAGCCAAATCGGCGTCGGTCGCGGCGATGGCGGCGCGTAGATCGGCCTGGCGGGCGGCGGTCCGGTCGGTTTGCAGCGCGACCTGGGCTTGCAGCAGCGTCTCCTGGACCAGCTTGAGGCTTTCGGTGAGGCCATCGCGGGCCAGCTCGGCGCGCTTGAGGCCCAGGTCGGCCTCATCGCGCGCCAGTCGGCGGTGCTTGAGGTCGGCCAGGATGCGATCGGCTTCGGCCTGGCGTTTGACAAAGCCGTTGGTGATGCGCCGGCGGCGGTTGGCAACCCGCTCCGCGTCGTGTGTTTCGATACGCTCCAGTTCAACGATGCGCGCCACAATGTCGGCCACGAGCGTCTCGAAGTGGCGCAGCGTCTCCAACTGCTCTTGCAGCGTCTTCACGTCCACCAGCGCCTCGTCCAGTAGATAGTTATGGACGAAGTCGCGAATGTTGGTCAGCGGGCTGAACGCGACTCCTTTGACGATCTTGGCCGGGAAGGTGTCGCGGAGTTGGCCCAGGCGGTTGAGCAAG
>JALOOE010000231.1 GCA_025454565.1 Anaerolineae bacterium | reverse complement strand
GATCCATGTTGCGGAGTTGGTGCACCAGCTCGACGGCCTGCCGTGCCAGCTTCGGCGCCAGCTCAGGCACCTTGAGGCGCACGACGGCCAATTCCTGGTCGATCGAGGGGTAGTCGATGAACAGGTAGAGGCAGCGCCGCTTCAGCGCCTCGCTCAACTCGCGCGTGTTATTGCTGGTGAGCACGACGAGAGGGCGATGCACAGCCACCAGGGTGCCCAGCTCCGGCACGCTGACCTGGAAATCGCTGAGCACCTCCAGCAGGAAGGCCTCGAATTCGGCGTCGGCGCGATCGATCTCGTCGATCAGCAGCACGGTCGGTTGTTTGCTGAGGATCGCCTTGAGCAGCGGTCGCTGGAGCAGGAAGCGCATCGAGAAGAAGACGTCCTCCTCGGCGGCCAGGCGGTCGGCCGCGGCAGCCAGGCTGCTCGTCCCCGCGAAGGTCTCTTGAAGTTTATCGCGCAGCAGTTGCGTGTAAAGTAGCTGCTTGGCGTACTCCCATTCGTAGAGCGCCTTGGTTTCGTCCAGTCCCTCGTAGCATTGGAGGCGGATCAGCTCGCGGCCGGTCGCGCCGGCGATCGCTTTGGCCAGTTCTGTCTTGCCGACGCCGGCCGGGCCCTCCGTCAACAGCGGCTTGCCGAGCTGCTGACTGAGATACATGATTGTGGCGATCTCGTCATTGGCGATATATTCCTGCTCGCCCAGCGCGTCTTTCAGCTTGGCGGGCGAGGCAAAGGTGCGGGTCGACATAGGTGTGCCTTTCCTGATCAGGCTCTGCCTGGTGCGTTTTGGGTACCGACAGCTATGCCGCAATTCTACGCGGGAAACCGGCGGTTTTCTGCAAGCTGGCTTCCCCGGAGCAAAGAAAGCAGTCGTCGACGCGCTAGCCTCCTTGAGCATGCGCCGATATCGCAAGGCGTGTATATTGCATGGCGCCGGACTGTAACACCCGGGCAACTCCCGCAAATGTGCCTTTTGGTGGATCACAAACGCCCTGGTATCATGTCATACTGTGAGCATGATCAAACCGATCATCATTCAGCCCTCGGCCGGGTGGCAGGAACAACCCGGTCGCTGTGGGATCGGGAGCGATGAGCGATGAAGCGTGAGCGTGAAATCGGTGAAAGCGTGACCACCACCAATCAGCCCCCCTTTCTTTACGAAATTCGGGTGAAGGGCCGGCTCTCCGGCGAGCAGTGGGCCTCCTGGTTCGACGATCTGACGGTGAGCTTCGCGCGGGGCGAATCGACGCTGCGCGGCATAGCGCCCGACCATGCCGCGCTCTATGGGCTGCTGGCGCGGCTGCGCGATCTGGCGATCCCGTTGGTCGCGGTGCGGGTGCTCGACGCCGAGGCCCAACATAAGCTGGCGCAGACGAGCCGGCGCTATGACCTGATGATCAATGGGCTGCTGGTGGCGCTATATCTGCTGCTGCTGGGAGGCCTGGTCACGATCACCGTCTTCGTCGCGCCTGTGATCAACGTGGCGTTGGCGCTCACGCTGCTGTTCGCGCTGCTTGGCGCGTTGGCTCATGCCTTCTGGCTTTGGAGCGGCCACCGGGCATGGCGCTGGGTCAGCTATGCGCTCTGGCCCGCCGCCGCCTTCACCTTGCTGATCTTCATCCCCATTTCCGGCCTGATACCTCCGGCGTTGGGCATCGCCGTGATGTTGCTCCTCCTGGCAAGTGGTTTGCTCTACGCGCTCTACTTTTTGCGCCGTCACGCCGATGATATCAAGAGCGGGCTGGCGGGGGGAAGCTACCGTTTGGGCTGGTCGCGCAATCGCACCGCGAAGGCCGAACTCGCGGATAACGACCGACCGTCCGACGCGGCCGAGCAAGAGGTCCCTCCAAAGAACTGAACCTTCGCAGGCTGGCGCGATGACTGTCGAAACGTTGCTCTTAACCAAGCTCGAGATCCCGCTGGCCCGGCCAAACATGGTCGCGCGCCCGCGGCTGGTCGCTCGGCTCGCAGAGGGGTTGCGGTTGGCCCGGCGCTTGACGTTGGTTTCCGCGCCGCCGGGGTTCGGCAAGACGACGCTCATCCAGGATTGGATTGCCGGCAGCGATCGCCGCACGGCCTGGCTTTCCCTCGACGAGGGGGACAACGATCCTCACAGGTTCATGCGTTATCTGAGCCTCGCGCTGAGCCGAGCGGATGAACGCATCGGACGCGCGCCGCCAGACCTCGCGCCGACTACGTCGCCTCAAGAACTGCTGATCACGCTCATCAACGATCTCACCGCCGCCAGTGCCGGGCTGCTCCTCGTTTTCGATGACTATCACGCGATCCGCAACTTCGCGGTGCATGAGTTGGTCGCGTTCCTCCTGGCGAACCAACCGCCCGAGTTCCATCTGGCGATCGGCACGCGTGAGGATCCGCCGCTGCCGCTGGCTCGCCTGCGTGCGCGCGATCAGATCACCGAGATCCGTGAGCACGCCCTCCGGTTCAATGTCGAGGAGGGCGGCGCCTTCTTCAACCGGACGATGGGCCTGAGTCTGGCGCCGGAATCGGTCGCCACCCTGTTGTCGCGCACCGAGGGCTGGATCACCGGGCTCCAGCTTGCCGGGGTGGCCCTCCGCCAACCGGCAGGCGGCGCGCGCGCCCGGAACGCCACCGACGATTTTGTGGCCGCGTTCGCGGGAGATGACCGTTACGTCGTGGACTATCTGATGGCCGAGGTGCTGGAACGCGAGTCAACATCGGTGCGCGACTTCCTGCACCGGACATCCATCCTCGAACGGCTCTCTGCTCCGCTGTGCGATGATTTGACCGGCCGGGATGACTCGGCGGCGGTGCTGGAGCATCTCGAAGCCGCGAATCTTTTCCTGCTGCCGCTCGACAACCGCCGCGCGTGGTTTCGCTATCACGTGCTGTTCGCCGAGGTGTTGCGGCTGTCCCTGACGGCGCAGGAGCAGATCGACTTGCACCGGCGAGCCGCCGCCTGGTTCGAGGCCCACGGCTGGCCTGAATCCGCCGCGCGCCATAGCCGCCTCGCCACCGAGGCCTCGGCGCGCCTCGGAACGGGCCGGCGTTCCACATCCGCGCCCCAGCCCTTGATCGAGCCGCTCAGCGAGCGGGAGTTGGAAGTGCTGCGTCTGATCGCCGCAGGCTACTCCAACCAGGAGATCGCCGATCGGCTCATCATTGCGCAAGGCACCGTGAAGCGCCATATCAACAATATCTACGGCAAGCTCCAGGTCGGCAGCCGGACCCAGGCCGTCGCCGCGGCCCGGGATCTCCACATTCTCTAGCTGGTGCATCCCCCGCCCCCGGATGTATCTGCGAGTACATCCTTCGGTTGACCACGCTGCACCCCCAAGCCCGGTATCCTCAGCGCATCAGACTGAACGCTGCCAGGGGGTGCCATCATGATCCAAAGAATCTTCAACGGAGCCGGACGCCAGGTTGCCGGGCTATACGGCAAGGCCTTGCTAGACGTAAACGTCGAATGGCAGGCGCCGCTGCCGCGCGGCCCCAAGATCATCGCGGCCAATCATCCGACCACCGCCGACCCATTTCTGCTCATGGGACTGATCGGCGAGCCGATGAGCATCCTGATCACCGAGTCGTGTTTCAAGCTGCCGGGGCTGGGCGCTTTCCTGCATGCAGCAGGCCACGTGCCCGTGGTGAGCGGCAGCGGCAAAGCCGCGTTGGATGAGGGGATTCGGCTGCTCCGTGCCGGACGGACGGTGGGCATCTTCCCCGAAGGCGTACTGAGCCCACTCGATCAACTCGGTCGCAGCGGGTGTTGCCCGCCTCACACGGGGGTCGCACGTCTGGCGCTGGCCACCGGCGCGCCGGTGATCCCTGTAGGCATCAGCTTGGATCCCGCGCGGATCATCTTCCGGGACACGCAGATCGATGGGGTGACGGAACACGTGCGCTGGTACGTTCGCGGTCCCTACTTCGTCACTGCTGGCCGGCCGCTGGCGGTGACAGGCAGCCTTGAGGATCAGGAGGGCGTCCGGCTGGCCGCAGCACGGATCATGCACCGCATCGCTGGCCTGGCGCAACACGGCGCCTTGCGTCTGCGCTCCGAGGTCGAATTGGGAGCCGCGCCAGTTCCGGTTCCCAGCTTCGGGCGAGATTGAGCCTTCACGGATGATGACCTGCACCTGATGTAGGCTAACGCCGAATCAGGGGCAGGTAGACAAACCGGCTCGGGGCAGACAGGGGTGTGGCCGTACTGGCAGGCCTGGGTGTTTGCGTGCGTGTCGCGGTAGGCGTCGGCGTCCGGGTTGGCGACACATTGCTCAGACCCGCGTCGATGCTGGTGATGCTGATGAGGTTCGAAGCGAAAGTGTAAATGTCGGTGAAACCGAGGTCGATCCCGGATGGGTTGACGTCGCTGTCGAGCGTATCTCCGGCGACCGCATTGTCCTTCGGCGAGAACTGATCTCCGGCAGACGGCAGCAGGAAGCGTACGCGGTAGTCGCCCGGCGTCGGTGCAATCAGCGTGTAGTTGCCCGATGCGTTCGTCACCGTCGTGCCGAGGAGCTGCGTCTTCGCACTGTTCCAAAGCTGCACCGTGACCCCGGCCAGTCCCGGCTCGCCCGCATCCTGCCGGCCGTCGCCATCCAGGTCGTGCCACACGAAGTTGCCCACGTTGATCGGCGTCGGCGTGCGAGTCGGCGTCGGCGCCCGGAACACAACGATGCCTGCGTCGATGCTGGTGATGCTGATGAGGTTCGAAGCAAAAGTGTAGATGTCGGTGAAGCCGAGGTTGATCCCGGATGGGTTGGTGTCGCTGTCGAGCGTATCTCCGGCGACCGCATTATCCTTCGGCGAGAACTGATCCCCGGCAGACGGCAGCAGGAAGCGTACGCGGTAGTCGCCCGGCGTCGGCGCAACCAGCGTGTAGTTGCCCGATGCGTTCGTCATCGTCGTGCCGAGGAGTTGCGTCTTCGCACTGTTCCAGAGCTGCACTGTGACTCCAGGCAGTCCCGGCTCACCCGCGTCCTGCCGGCCATCGCCATCCAGGTCATCCCACACGAAGTTGCCCACGTTGATCGGCGTCGGCGTGCGAGTCGGTGTCGGAACCTGTGCCATGGCGCCG
>JALOOE010000230.1 GCA_025454565.1 Anaerolineae bacterium | reverse complement strand
GACGGGCACGGTGGTGCGCATCCAGCAGGGCATTGCCATCACCCGTGACGGCATCGCCGCACCGGACGGCACCGGACCGATCTGCGACACCATCCTCAAGGCCGACGACGGCCTGGCCCTCGACTGGATTTTCGATCGCCAGCCCGTGCCGGGTGCGCCGGGCCTGAGCGCATTCATGCAGCCGATCGCCGACCTGTGGCGCGAGTTGCTGCTGCGCACGATCTTCCACCTGGCTGAGACGCAGGCGGTCACGTTACCGTTGCTGTGGCTCTACCCGCGCAACCTGCCGGCGCTGGGCGAGATTTCCCACGACACCGACCTCAGCGAGCCCGAGCTGGCCCTGCGCCTGCTGGAAGCACTCGATCGGGCGCAGATTCACTCGACCTGGTGCGTGATCCTGCCGGGCTACCCGCCGGAGGTGATCGCGGCGATCCGGGCTGCCGGGCACGAACTGGCGATGCACTACGACTCCTTCTCGGTGGATCGGCCGTGGGGCGAGGCGAATTTCAGGGGGCAGCGCGAGGCGCTCACCGAGATGTTCGGCGGCCGTGCGCCGATCAGCAACAAGAACCACTATCTGCGCTGGGAAGGGGATAGCGATCTGTGGTATTGGTGCGTGCGCTCCGGCATCGAGCTCGATCAAACGAAGGGGCCATCCAAGACGGGCGGTATCGCGTTCACCTTCGGCACGTGCCATCCCTACTTCCCCGTCGATCCCGCTGGCCGGCTGCTGGACGTGCTCGAGCTGCCGACCCTGACGCAGGACATGCTGCTGACCTCGCCGATGGCCGCGCTGGCGCCGATGCTCGACGGCGTACTCAGCGCGCACGGCGTGCTGCACCTGCTTTTCCACCCCGCCCACATCGCCAAGCCGGGGCAAACCGATGCATTCCTGGAATCGGTCGCGGCCGGCCGCGCCGCTGGGCTGGAGTGGTGGACGGCCGCCGAGATCAACGCCTGGGAGCGGGCGCGACGGCAGGCCCGTTGGCAAGCGTTCGGCGGCGGCGCGTATGCGTTGCACACCGGCGCGTCAGCTCTGCCCGGCGCGACAGTGCTCTGGCTCGGAGCAGCCGACGGGCGCGCGACGCTCAACGGCGCAGCCTGCGCGGTGCAGAGCGCCGAGCGTTGGGGGTTCCGGTTCCGCTCGACCGTGTTGGATGCTGCCCCGGCTGCCGATCATCGGCTGGAGATTTGCGGACCGGATTGAGAAGCCCAAATCGTCGCATGACCGACGACCCTCCAGAGAGTTTGAGCGATGTCCCGACCAGCCGCGATCATCAGATTAGCACTGCTTTCGTTCGCCGCATGGACGAGCACCCTCTTGTTCTACTTTTTCGACATTGCCATCGCAGCAGCGAGCCTGCAGCGCGCGCCGGCATCCACTGTCTCCGCGGCGGTCATCATCCTCATCGCCGTGGAGCTGCTTGTCGCCGCGCTTGCCGTCGCATTCGTCTTCTCGCGCTCGCGACGCTACCTGGCAGGCGCAGTGCGTGCTGTTTGGGTGGCTCTCTTCGCGCTGCTCCAGTTCGGCACATGGGCGGTCGCGGCGCTTGCTTTACTGCTCGTCTTGAACCGCTGAGGCGCAGCCCGTCTGACTTCAATAATCTCCTGGAGGTATTATGAACACAACCCCTGTTCGTGTGGGCATCATCGGCCTGGGCCGCAGCGGCTGGAGCATCCATGCGCTGGGGCTGCAACAGATGCCGGAGCACTACCGGATCGTCGCCGTGGCCGACCTGATCGAGGCGCGGCGCATTGAGGCGCAGCAAACGCTCGGCTGCCGGGCCTAGGCTGGCGACGGCGAGCTCTTGGCGGATGGAGAGGTCGGATAGGCAGATCGACGGGTCGGTGTATGAACTGCCGCAGGACGCTGACGGCGGCGGAGATCGCGGTGGTGGAGGGCGCGGGCTGTGCGGCAGCCTGCTACTCCAACCAACCCGCGATCTCAGCCACTACCTGGCTGAGACTTGGCTGATCTGAAGGAGCGACGCGATCCTGCGGGCCGAGGTGCTTGTGATGAGGAAAGGTGATGACTTCCGGATAGTGTGGGGCGTTGTCATAGCGAAAGACACGTTGGCCGGATCGAAGATATGTATAGGCATAGCTGACACGGATGGGATAGCCCAGTTCGGTCGAAACAACCTCGTATAGATCGAGAAAGGACTCATCTCAGAAAAAGACCCGGTCCCGGACGAGTCCGTTGTGATCGTCCGAGGCCAGACAGGTGAACTGCTCTTCCAGGCGACTCACCAGGGAATTCCGAACCAGGCTACGCTCAAGCGAAGTGAAGTAGTCATCAATAGTCATGCTGCGGCTAACTCACTCTGCATGAACTGGCGAACCGGTAGCGAGGTCAGATACAGGTGATACAAGCCCGCCCACAGCATCAGATCGTCATCGTCGCCCAACTCGCCGTCGCGGTAGCGGCGATAGAACTGGATCGTTGAATATCCATACTTCTGCTCGTAGGCTCGTAGTCGCTCACTCAACTCATCGAAGGTTACATGCTGAGACTTCAACATTGCGCTGCTCCTTTCGCTCCGCGTAACTTGATTGTAGCCGATCTGCGCGTCTTCGGCAAGGTGACCGGACAGCGGACACCTACCGGGGATCGCAGTTGCAGGGTAAGCGGATCATCAGACCGATCGGAGGCAGGCGATGCGGGCCATCATAGCTTTGTCCTGCATCTTGCTCCTGGCTTTTTGGGGTGCGCTAACGACGTCACCGCCGGCCATGCGCAGCACAGACAGTCCGACCGGGAGTGACGACCCGCCATCGTATTCGTGGCAGCGTGATCTCAGTTGCGGTTCGGCTTGCGCCGTGGTGCTCAACGGCGTCGACATGGTCTCTGCGACCGATGGCTGGGTTGTGGGCGGTAACGGCACGATGCTGCACTGGGACGGAACCCGGTGGCAGCCGGTGGCCAGTCCTACGACTCTATCGCTCAACTCCGTGGACATGGTTTCAGCGAGCGATGGCTGGGCCGTGGGCGGCAATGGTTACAGTCAGGGCGTTATTCTCCGCTGGAATGGCGAGGTGTGGCAGGAGGCGCCTACGGCGGCGAACGCGTGCCTGCAATCGGTCGCCATGGTCTCGCAAGATGACGGCTGGGCAGCAGGTTTCCGGTCTGCTTCTTATGGTCTCGGACATAACTACATTCTCCACTGGGACGGCGCGAGCTGGCAGGTCCACGACTCCGCCTTCGAATACGGCCTGAAGCCGATGTCCATCTCGATGTCCGGGGCAGATTATGGCTGGATCGCGACGTATGACTTCTATGATGTCCCTATGCTGCGGCACTGGGATGGGGAGGCCTGGAGCTACGTGGAAAGCCCGATCGGGCTGAATGCGGTGGCGGCCGACGCGCAGTTCGGCGGCTGGGCCGTGGCCGAAGGCTTCGTAGATCTCAAGTCCATGGCGAAGTGGCCCACGTCCCCGTCCTCAGCTCTACACGGGGTGGCGCTGGTCTCGCAAAACGACGCCTGGGCCGTGGGGGAGGGCGGCGTGATCCTCCACTACACCGCCGACCAGACGCTTCCTGGCAGCCGCATCTATCTGCCGCTTGTCGTGCGCAATTAGCGGGATAGTCATCCGTTCACGGGATCGGTCGCGCGTGGGCGCATCATCTCATTGCCGCCACTTGGACGTGGCAGCCAACAGCAAAATCATTTCGGAGGTATTATGAACACATCCCCCGTTCGTGTGGGCATCATCGGCCTGGGCCGCAGCGGCTGGAGCATCCATGCGCTGGGTCTGCAACAGATGCCGGAGCACTACCGGATCGTCGCCGTGGCCGACCTGATCACGGAGCGCCGGGCCGAGGCGCAGCAAACGTTCGGCTGCCGAGCCTACGCCGGCTATGGCGAGCTCCTGGCCGATCGCGAGGTCGAGCTGGTGATCGTGGCCCCGCCGAGCTACCTGCACGCGGTCTACACCATCGCGGCGCTGCAGGCCGGCAAGGCGGTCGTCTGCGAGAAGCCGATGGCCGAGAATCTGGCCGATGCCGACGGCATGCTCGCCGCGGCTCGTCGCACCGGCGCGCTCTTCACGATGTTCCAGAATCGCCGCTACGAGGCCAGCTACCTCAAGGTGCGCGAGGTCATCGCATCCGGCGTGCTCGGCCGCGTCTTCCAGATCAAGCTGACGGTTCATTCCTTCAGCCGGCGCTGGGACTGGCAGACGCTACGCGCCTTTGCCGGCGGCCAACTGCGCAACAACGGCGTTCACTACCTGGACCAGTCGTTGCAACTGATGGATCTCGCCAGCAGCGGCGCTGCCGGTCCGGTTGAGCCGGCCGTCTTCTACCGCGAAGTGAACGCGCTGGCGTTAGGTGACGCCGAAGACAGCTTCAAGATCCTGCTGACCGCGCCCGGCGCGCCATTGGTCGATCTGGAGCTGGTCAGCGCGTGCGCTTACGCCCAGGAGCCGTGGCTGGTGATGGGCACGCAGGGCACCCTGACGGGCAACTACGATGCGCTGCGCTGGAAATATTTCCGGCCGGAGGAGTTGTCGCCGCGCCGGTTGGACACCCAATCCACCCCCGATCGCAGCTACAACCGCGATGATTTGCAGTTCCATGAGGAGAGTTGGGCTGCCACGCCGCCGGACGAAAATACGCCGGCCTCCTTCATCTCGATGACCCACGCCTACTACCGCGACCTCTATCGGACGCTGCGCGAGGGCGCGCCATTGGCCGTCCCGCCGGAAGGCGTGCGGCGGGTGATGCAGGTCGTGGAGCAGTGCAGGTAGACAAGTCAGCAAGTCAGCAAATCAGCAAGTCAGCAAATCGACAAGTCACGCATCACGTTGCACGCACGAGGTCATATCCGCATGAAATCCATCACCCGTCTCGACTTCGGCAACTGCGAGGTCTATGGCAAGCCCGGCTGGCTCACTGTTGGTCGGGTTTACTGCTCGCCCCGCGTCCTGTGGATCAACGAGCCGCGCGAAGTGTGGCGGCCAGGGCAGGAGGACGCGCTGCTGCTGAGCTTCGTGCAGGCCCCGGAAGGCGAGCTACGCCTCGGCCTGCCCGCCGGCAGCTACACGCTCAAGCTCAGTTTCTATGACG
>JALOOE010000229.1 GCA_025454565.1 Anaerolineae bacterium | reverse complement strand
CGTCCGAATACCGACCAGTGTGCCTTTGCTGAACGGCGCCGTGTCACAGTCCAGGCAATCCAACACCAATTGCCAGCGGCGATCCATCACCAACGCCTCGATAACTTCATCATCCGACACGCCGGTATAGGCCTGCAAAATCGTGGCCAGCGCCAGTTGCGCCGGCGCTACCGGCGGTTGACCTTTCGGGCTGTCGACATAGCCTTGCGCCAGTTCGGCTTGAAAAGCAGCGTCGAACAACTCGTGGCGATACTGGCGCAAGAACACAAACAGCTTTGCCCGCCGAATGCGGGCCATGATCTGCTGCTCCGCCGGCGTACACTCGACCGGCGGTTGCCACAACGCGGGGCGCATGGCCTACCTCCTGCTCCGTTTGAGATGCCCGGAGTAAGCCACACGCCTAACTTATTGTCAACTCCATGCCGGCCGATTACTTGACCGACGTTCTAGTAGGTCGTCAAGGCTCAATTGATGGGTAGTTTAGGGCCTTGTGCCCGTTCGAACGCCCACGAGGGGCTATACTACGACGTATCAAATCATGGTTGACGGACTACTGGCGCCATGTAGTCTTCTTTAGTCTTGCCACTTTGGTTTCCCAGCGCTTGCTTGACTTGCGCCTCGATCCGCGGGCACGTCCGCCGGAGTTCCTTGGCCGATTAGGATCGCTCATCCCAAGCGCCGCCGCGCCGCCTCCTGCACAGGCAGCCCAGAGTCACCCTATCGGTCGCGCCGGAGCGATCCGCTGCAACGCACGCGAGTTCATCGACCGACTCTCCGCCGTTGGCTCGGTCGGAGACCGGCCAAAGCGGGAAGTAATACTTTTACAGGCCCAGGGCGCCACGCTGTTTCTGCCGGGCGGCGCTCTCCGGCGGCGCTTCATCCCGCCGGAAGGCGTGCCTGACCGCGTCTGTCGACTGCTTCCTCGGCAGCGTCGGGGGCGGCAGCGGGTTCAGGCTGGCGGTTGCTCGGCATCAGCGCGGGTTTCCGGAAATACTCGACGGCAAACACCGCGCCTACGACCAGCATCAGTCCTAACGCCAGCCCCAGCGCCGTGTTCGTCAGCAGCTTTCGGCTCATGGGGCGCTCCGGCGCCACCGCGCTGCCCGCCAACCGCACGATCCCCGACGTATCTTGCGTCGAGATCTGCGTCTCTTTGACTTTCTGCGACAAGGTCGTATAGACAGTTTGCGCCAGGTCGCGCTGGCGCGTCAGCCGGGCGGCTTCGGTGCTGGTCTCTTGGATCTGTCCTTGCAAAGCTTTGATCTCTGCCGGCAACGCCTCCGCCTGCTGCTTGACCTCGGTCTGCTTGGATTGAACCGTCTTGGCCAGGTCAGCCAAATAGGCGGCCTGTTGGCCGACCGTCCGATCCGACAGGCGGCCCGAGTTTGGCATCTGCAATTGGATAGGCAGGCTGCCCGACTGTGCGCTGAACGCATTCACCTGCAGCATCAGTTGGGCGAGATCATCGCCCAGGCTGGACGGCGAATCGGCCGGGCGGCGCGCGAGCTGATCTTGCAGGTTCTTCACATTCTGCTGCAGCAAGATCAACGACTCATTGAGCCCGAGATAATTGCTCAGGGCGCCTTGTTTCGCAGCCATCTGAGCTTGTAGCACGGCCAGGTCGTTGCGTTTCTGGAATTCGAGGAGCGCCTGATCCGCGGCCCCCAGGTCGCTTTTAGCTTGCGTCAACAGTCCTTCGAAAAACTTGAACTGATCGGCCGACTTGCCATACAAGTCATTGACCTGGCGGACATAGAGCGTGGCCCAGGTGTTGGCGATCTCCGCCACGCGCTGCGCATCGCGATTTGTCACACCCAGGTTGATGACGGAAGGATCACTGCCGGTCCTGGCCTTGAGCATTTTGCGCAACTCGAACAGATTGCGCTCATCCGCCGGCAGCTTGTCGCCCACGCCAAACAGCACCTGCTGCAGCAAGGCGTCACTATTCGCCAGGTCGACCGCTGCTTTTCCGGTGAGCGCCTGTTGGGCGCTTGCATTATCCGCCAGATTCTGGATCGCAGGCGAGAACTGGAATTGATACAACGGGCGCGTGACCAGCACGGTCGCCGTCGCTTGATACCTAGAGGGCGAAAAGGCACTCACCGCCAGCGCCACGACGCCGGCCAGCAGCGTCACCGCCGCGATCAGGCGCCAATGACGTAATAACACATTGATGTAGAGACGCAGATCACTCTCGTCTTCCATGCAACCTCCGGATCACACTTCCCCCGTCACAACACTTACCTGGCTCGCCAATCCAATGTGCGCAATGGCCTGAATGCCCATGAAGGAATCGGCGTTGCACCTCGCCGTCGCCGCCAGCGCCGCGGCCGAGTAGCAATCGCGCGTTACTTTTGCCGTGCCGCCTTCACCTGCGCTTCGATCCACGGATAGGTGCGCTTGATCCCTTCCAGCGTGGAGAAGCGCGCGCGCCAGCCGGTTGAGTAGATGCGCTCGTTGCTGAAGTTGCGGCTCTGCACCCCGACCGGCCCTTTGACCCATTCGACATTGAAGCGCTTGCCCGAAACCTCGGCCACCGTATCCACCAATTCTTTGACGGTGACGTATTCGGGGTTGCCGATGTTCGCGGGGCCTTCCAGATCCGAGTGCATCAGCCGGTAGATGCCATCTACCATGTCGTCCACATAGGTGTACGACCGCACCGCGGTGCCGTCGCCCCACACCGGGATCGTGCCGCCCTCCGCCACCTCGGCCACCTTGCGGCAGACCGCAGCCGGCGCCTTCTCGCGGCCGCCGGTCCACGTGCCGAATGGCCCGTAGCAATTTTGGAAGCGGGCGATGCGCACCGTCATCGGATAACGCCGGCTGTAGGCCTGCGCCATGCGCTCGGAGTAGAGCTTCTCCCAGCCATATTCGTTGTCCGGGTGCGCCGGCACGGCTTGGGCTTCGGTCATCTCAGGATCACCGGGCTTCATATCGGGGTAGACGCACACCGACGACGAATAGAAGTAGCGCGGGACCCCCATTTCGGCGGCGTTGTGGGTCATGTGCACGTTGATCAAGATGCTGTTGTGCATGATTTCGCACTCGGCCGAGTGGATGAAGCCCATGCCGCCCATGTCGGCCGCGAGTTGGTACACCTCGTCGAAGGTGCCGCTGCCCAATGTGAGCGCCTGCTGGCAGTCTTCCGGCCGGCGTAAATCGAGCCGCATGAATTCGTCGGCTGCCGTCACCCGATACTCGTGCGCTTTGATATCCACCCCGCGCACCCAATATCCCTCATTCTTGAGCCGTTCCACCAGATGTCCGGCGATGAACCCGCCGGCGCCGCAAACGAGTGCTGTCTTCATGAATGTCCTCTCGGTGATAAGTTCGGGTTTAAGGTTGAAAGTTCAAGGTGTTAGGTTGAAAGTTCAAGGTGCAAGGTTGAAAGTTCAGGGTGTAAGGTTGAAAGTTCAAGGTTCAAGGTTGAAAGTTCAAGGTTCAAGGTCGTAAACGATGGTGCTTTCGCGAATACGACGAGTGTTGGGTTGAGTTTCCAGGTACTGGATCAGGCGGGCGATCTGTTTGCTGCAAGTTTCCGCCTGACGCATTGCGTCAGCAAACTGATCCTGGGTCAAGTAACTGCAATCCAGTGCAATATAGAGCTGAGCGCGGAGTTCGCCGGCCGAGCTTCTGGCGCGTCCCAGGAATTCGATGAACAGCGCTTGTGTGCGGCTCTCGAAGCCTTCGGCGATATTGGACATAATTGAGACGGCTGCGCGTCGCATCTGATCACGCAGCCCAAAATCGCGCGCAAAGGCCCCCAGAGCTGACAAATCGTAAACCGATTTCGTCAACTCCCTCGCCCGCTGCCACACATCCAACTCCTCAAACCGCTCCGCCATCCTCTCCCCTTCAACCTCTCCCCTTCAACCTCGCACCCGTCTTCAACCTTGCACCTTCAACCCGCCCTCAACCTTGCACCTTGAACCTTCAACCTTCAACCCGTCTTCAACCTTGCACCTTCAACCCGCCCTCAACCTTGCACCTTCAACCCGCCCTCACCCCCTCGTCCGGCACAGCGCACGGCCACACCGCCACCGGCGTCCCCGGATAGCGCGCGGCCAACGTCGCCGCCAGAGCGCGGCCGGCCTGGTCGTCTCGGGTGATCACCATCGCGAAACCACCACCACCGGCGCCCGCCAGCTTACCGCCCCAAATGAAGGGGCCCATTACGGCGAAAAGATCATCGATGAACGGATTGGTGCAGCCTGGATCCATCCGCTTGTTCAGGGTCCAGTGCTCGCCGAGCAAGCGGCCCAATTCGGCCAGATCGGCGGTTGCCAAGGCTCGCTGCATCGCAAGCGCCAGACGTGCCAGCTCGCCCTGGATCCAGACCATCTCCGGATCACGCGCCATCCAGCGGCTCATCACGTTGCGCAGCAGGTTCTTGGCTAGTCGCTGTTGCCCAGTATACACGAGCAGTAGCCGTTGGGCAAGATCGTTTGCCGTCTGCGGTGAGAGCGCAACCGGCGTGACGTGGATCGCCTGCGGCAATCCCGGCCCGGAAGTCACCAGCTTGATGCCGCCGGTCAGCCCGCCGACCTGATCCTGCCACCCGCCGCCGGTGGTCAGCATCTGTTCGAGACACAGCACCTCATCGAATAACTGGGCCTGGGAAAGCTCGCTGCCCGACCAGCGCGCCAGGGCGGCCAGGACCGCGCCCGCCATGATTGACGACGTGCCCAGGCCCGATCCGCGCGGGATGAAGGTTTGGGTGCTGACGCGAAGCCCGCAACCGAGCTCGCGGCAGAGATCAACTAACGGCTTTGCCGGATCATCGTCCTGGGGCACGATACCGCGCAGCACCAGCGCCGCCTTGAGCAGCGCAAACGGATCGGCCGGGTTGGCGTAGGCCAGCACATCGCCGACCGTGGCGGGCTCCGACGTGGCCTCGATGTCCCGGCTGTCCAGCACGAGTCGCGGTTGGGCCAGTCCTTCCGCCTCGGCCAGAATCGGGTAGCGCCTGCGCAGCGTAACCGCGGCGTTGAGCACCGTGCCGCCGCGCTCGATGCTGTAGGGCGGCGTATCGGTCCACCCACCGCCGAAGTCGATGCGGGCCGCGGC
>JALOOE010000228.1 GCA_025454565.1 Anaerolineae bacterium | reverse complement strand
GTTGGCGAGTGGCGTCAAGGTCGAGCCGACGGGGACGCCCCAGGCGGCGCGCGCGACCGCCTTAGTCCCGGTGAGCCCGCCCCCGACGCCGATTGCCCAACAGACGGTTCAGCCCACTGCAACAGTCGCGTCTGCGGCGCGCATCATGGCGCTGGGCGTGCGACCAGCGCTGGTCTTGCGCGCGTTGCCGCAGGCTGGCGCGGCGACAGTTGCCACGTTGCCCGGCTCGCAGGTGACGTGGGCCGAGGGGCGCAGCCCGGATGGCCGTTGGCTACGCGTGGCCTATGGCGACACCGGCGCGCGGGCGTGGCTTGCCCTCAACGATGTTACTCTGCTGGGGGAAGTCGCCGATCTGCCAGAGGTCGGGCCGGAAGCGGCAGCCGCATCCACCCCCGCTCCTGCTTCTGCAGCCGGGATTGCGGCCAAGAGCGTTCCGGGCGGCCGCGCCGGACGCGTGCTCGCCGATCAGGTAAATGTACGCCGCGGTCCTGGGCTGGATCAGGCCGTGATCGGGCAGGCCGGAGCAGGGCAACCGGTCGCCGTGGTCGGCCGCAGTCGCGAGGGGGATTGGCTGGCGGTCGGGTGGGAAGGCGGCACGGGATGGGTGGCCGCGCGCTTGCTCGAGTTGAGTGGGAATGTGACCGATCTGCCTGTGCTGGCCGCGCAGACCAGTGTCGCAAATCCTCCGGCAGCGGCCGTAGCGGTGGCGTCCAGCGGTAAAATCGTCCTCCAGACCGCCACGGGTGGCGCTATCTACATCGTGAATGCCGACGGCAGCGGCCTGCGGCGTTTGACGGATGGCATCGATCCGGCGCTTTCTCCCGATGGGACGCGCGTCGCCTTTGCGCGCTGGGATTCGCCGCACGGCGTCTTTGTCCTGGATCTGCGCACCGGGCAGGAGCAGCGCATCGCCTCGGTCAACAGGCCGCGCGGCCCGACGTGGAGCTCGGATGGCGCGCGTCTCGGCTTCACGCACGTGACGCGCACGCGCACCTGCATCGAACTGGGCTTCAGTTGCGTCGATCCTGACGAGGTCCGCCGCATGTTCGGTGGCCGCGACTGCATTGTGACGCCACAAGGGCGCCAATGCATTGCCGATTTTCCGGTCGTCAACGTCGATGACAACGGGCTGGCTGTGGTTGACCTGGCTGACGGCGCGCGGCAGAACCTCATCAGCGAGGGCATGATCCAGTCTACTCAGTGGCGACCCGGGCAGAATCAGCTCCTTTTCCGGGGCAGACAGGGGCTGCAGACGGTCCAACCCGGCGCACAGCCGGTTCCACTCGGCGACGACCCGAACATCGGCAGCCCGGCTTGGTCGCCCGACGGGCAGCGCATCGTCGCACAGATGCGCATCAACAACCGAAATGAAATCGTACTATTGGACGCGGCCGGTAAGGTTGCCCGGTATCTGACGCAGCCCCCACCGACTTACGAGCGACCCGGCAAGCCGGCCCCCAACAACGTCGCGCCAACCTGGTCGCCGGACGGTCAATCGATCCTCTTCCTCAGCGACCGTGATGGAATCTGGAAGCTGTACAGCATGAACGCCGATGGCTCGAACCAGCGGCTGTTCCTGCCGAACGTCCTGGATCAGTTGTCATTTCGGTATGATTTCGCCGCAGAACGCATGGCAAACTGGGGGAGGTAGCTTAACGTCATTTGCCTTTTCATGCCCCCTGTTGTATACTGGATGCAGACAGAACAGACGTTGCAGACAGAGCGACGATACACACAAAGGACGCGCACAAATGGCGGATAGTGGAAAGCAAAAGGCTCTGGATACAACCCTGGCAAGCCTTAAGAAGCGGTTCGGCGATGGCGCCGTGATGAAGTTGGGCGCAGCCGAGCGCCCTCAAGTAGAAGCGATTCCCACCGGCTCCCTCTCGCTTGACTTGGCATTGGGTATCGGCGGCGTGCCGCGCGGCCGGATCACCGAAATCTATGGCCCGGAGTCATCGGGGAAGACGACCATCTGCCAACACGTCATCGCCGAAGCTCAGAAGATGGGCGGCATTGCAGCGTTCATCGATGTGGAGCATGCGCTGGATCCGCGCTATGCAGCTCGCTGCGGGGTCAACGTCGATGATCTCTACATCGCGCAGCCGGACACAGGCGAGCAAGCCCTGGAAATCGCGGAGGCGCTGATCCGCTCCGGCGCGATGGATGTTGTGGTGGTCGACTCGGTCGCCGCGCTGGTGCCGCGTGCTGAGATCGAAGGCGAAATGGGCGACAGCCACATGGGGTTGCAGGCCCGGTTGATGTCACAGGCGCTGCGAAAGCTCGTCGGAGCCATCAACTCCAGCAACACCGCGCTCATCTTCACCAACCAGTTGCGCCAGAAGATCGGCGTAATGTTCGGCAATCCCGAAACGACTACAGGTGGTATGGCGCTGAAATTCTATGCCAGCGTGCGCATGGATGTTCGCCGTCTCGAAGGCATCAAGCAAGCTGGTACGACCGTCGGCAACCGGACGCGTGTGACGGTCAAGAAAAACAAGGTGGCTCCCCCCTTCCGCATGGCCGAGTTTGACATCATGTATAACAAGGGTATCAGCAAGACAGGGGACGTCCTGGATCTCAGCGCAACGATGGGGATCGTCGAGAAGCGCGGCGCCTTCTATAGCTTCGAGGGCGTGCGGTTGGGGCAGGGACGCGAGAACGCCAAGGAATTTCTGGAGAACTCACCCGACATTGCCGCGCGCATCGAGAAAGTCATTCGCGAGACGGCAGCCATGGGGCCGATTGCGAGCATGATCGCGCCACAGGCCACCGAGGACGACGACGAGGAATAAACGTCACAGCCAATGGCGCGCCCACATGGACGCGTCGCATCGATCCTGAACTTGAGCGCCACGGCGCCCAAGCCGGCGGTCTTCACGAAGTAGCCAGCGGAAGATCGGTTTTGGGATCGCTTTTCCGCCCTGCTTTTTGGGGGCGCCCGACCATAGCTTTGTTCTCGACACGCAGTCACTTTCTGAGGTCTGACACGCCACCCACCCGATGGCGTTGGCACCGTAGACTCGTGGGAGTAACCTTTGCCAACCGAAGTTTTGGTTACCTGAAGGCAACGACGGGGAAACAGGATGGCCGACCCTGCCGCACTGCATCCAGGCAGGGAGCGCCTGTAGCGACAGATAGGTTGAGCACTCAGCGGCGAGTTGGCCCGACCGCCTGATCTACCCGGCAGAGCCGCGTGCTCTCCGTGTCAGAACTTGATGCGTGCTCACGCCGAGGTACGGCGTGGCCGATGCGCGGCGTGCAGGAAGTTGGCTGCATGAGTGCATGGTTTGGCGCGACGTGAACAAGAGCTGTGGTCTGAAGCCTCACTGAGGCTTCGCCTGACCACGGCTCTTTTTTTGTTGGACGATAGGCCAAAAACGGTGGCCGATCTGGCCCTCTCGTCTTTGGTCTTCCGTCGTTGGTCGCAACAATGGCCGGCACGATTACTCGTTTGCAGTTTCAGCAGAAGACGGCCGACCGGGTGAACGTCTACCTGGATGGGCAATTCGCCTTCGGGTTGCCCGCGTTGGATGCTGCCCGACTGCGCGTCGGCCAGCATCTGACCGACGCCGATATCGAAGTACTGCACGCGGTCGATCAGACGCAGAAAGCCTATGATCGGGCCGTGCGCTTTTTGAGTTATCGGCCGCGCAGCGTCTCGGAGGTCCGGCGGCATCTGGTGCAGGATGGCGAGGATGAGGCAACCGTCGAGGCGGTGCTCGGCAAGCTGGCCCAGCAAGGCTATCTGAACGACGCCGAGTTCGCCCGCTATTGGGTAGACAATCGGGCGCAATTCAGGCCGAAGGGGCCGCGAGCGCTGCGCCAGGAACTCCGCCAGCGCGGCCTGGAGAGCGCCGAGATTGACACCGCGCTGGCCGGACTGAACTCGGGCGAGGGCGCTTATGCGGCCGCGCGTCAGCGGGCGGCGCGCCTCGCCGGCCTGGCCGCCACCGATCCGGCGGCATTCCGGCGCAAGCTGGGCGAATTCCTGGCGCGGCGCGGTTTTGATTACGAAACCATCCGGGAAGTGGTTGCCCGGTTGGCAGGTGAGTTTGGTGTGACGGAGGACGGGGAAGCTCTCTCTGGTTAGCACTTATCCCAAGGCCGGTTCGTATCGGCCTTATCACAACTCAGATCATGCTTATTTGAAAGTGAGGAACCCATCATGGCAGGTCAGGTGATCATTCTGACCTTGGTAGCTTTGTTGCTGGCGGTGGCTGCGGGTCTGGCGATCGGTTTTCTGATCGCGCGGACCCGGACACAGAAAGCACAGGCGGAAGTCGAGACGCAAGTGCAGAACGCACGCGCCGACGCTGACCGCATCGTTGCCCAGGCCGAGAGCCAGGCCAAAGGCATCGAGTTGGCGGCTCAGCAACACAAGGTCAAAGTCATCGAAGAAGGCGAAACCGATATTCTTCGCCGCCGCAAGGAAATCGAGCGGCTGGAAGAGCGGGTGGCGCGTCGCCAGGAGACGCTGGACAACAAGATCGAGCAGGTCGATGCGCGTGACCGCCGGCTGAATCAGCGTGAGACGCGCATCGCGAAACACGAGGCCGATCTGGCGAAGCTGGAAGAGGAGCGGGTTGCTGAGCTCTCGCGCATCGGTGGGATGTCCAAAGAGGATGCCCGGCAGGAGCTTCTGGCAGCCGTCGAGCTTGAGACCCGGCAGGATATGGCCCGCAAGATCCGTGAAGTCGAGGCGGAGGCGCACGCCCAGGCGGATCAGAAAGCCAGGGAGGTCATCACCTGGGTGATGGAGCGCGTGGCGTCGGATCACATCTCGGAAACCACCGTCTCCAGCGTGCCGCTGCCCAATGATGAGATGAAGGGGCGCATCATCGGCCGCCAGGGGCGCAACATCCGCTCCATCGAGAACGCGTGTGGCGTCGACCTGGTGGTGGACGACACCCCCGAGGCAGTGATCATCTCGTGCTTCGATCCGATCCGGCGCGAGGTAGCGCGTTTGACCCTCCTCCGCCTGGTGCAGGACGGTCGTATCCAGCCGGGCCGCATCGAAAAAGAGGTCGAGAAGGCGCGGGAAGAGGTCGAGAAGTCGATCAAAGAAGCGGGCGAGC
>JALOOE010000227.1 GCA_025454565.1 Anaerolineae bacterium | reverse complement strand
GCTTCGGGTTCCAACGACGTCCAGCGTAACGCCAGCGGCTGTTCCCCGGCGAAATCGGGGGCCAGTGCGTTGATGATTGGCCCGTGGCGCGTGATCACGACCTCCTGCGTCACCGGCTGCCCACCCTTCACGCGCACTTCCTCCTGCAGCACCTGCGCCTCGAGCCACTCTCCCCGAAATTCGACCTGCACGCGGCCATCCGATGTCCGGCGCAACTGCTCCATGTAGAGGTCCTGCACGTCTGCGAAGCCGTTGGTGAAACCCCAGGCCACGTGCGCGTTGTGTCCTGCCACCACATACGGAACGCCGGGAAAGGTGACTCCGGTGACGTCCAGATCCGCCTCAGCGTCCGGCGCGCGGCGACTGACCAGATGATTCTCATACCAGATGGCCGGGATGGTCATCAGCAGGTGCATGTCGTTCGCCAGCAGCGGCGTACCGGTGGTCGTGCGCGCGCCGGCGATGACCCAGTTGTTGCTCCCCAGGCCCTCCCGCGCCGACGGGCCGACGAACGGGCGCGCCGCTTCGGCGCGATCCAGGGCAAGATTGCCGATGTCGGGCAGGCTGCGGGCCTCTTTGGGTAGGATGATCGGGCAGCGGTCGAACGGCGGCGGCTCCAGCTCGGCGGCGCGCTCCGGCCCCAGGCGGGCGATCAACTGAGCGCGCAGGATCTCGGTCTCCCAGTTGATCGAGAGGCTCCACGACATCATTTTGGCCCAGGAGAGGGAATGGGCGATGCGCCACGGTTCGGGACGGTAGCGCAGCAGCGTGAACTCGACCGGCAGCTTGCCGCGCGCGATAAACGCGTTGATCCCGGCGACATAGGCGTCAACCTCGGCGCGGACATCGGGGCGCAACAGCGCGACCTCGGCTTCAGCCACCCGGCGCATGCCCAAAATGCGCATCCAACGGTCGACGGGCAGCGGCGTGGCGCCCAACACCTCGGCCAGCCGCCCCGCGACCAGCCGCCGGTTGAACTCCATCTGCCACAGCCGATCCTGCGCGTGGACGAAGCCCTGGGCGAAGAGCGCATCGGGCACGTTAGCCGCGTAGATGTGCGGCACGCCCCAGCGATCACGGATGACCTCAACCGGCGCGCGCAATCCCTCAAGTTGCAGCTTACCGTCGACCTGGGCCAGCCTGGTGCGGGCAAACCAGGAGAGACCGGTCTGAATTACGCCTACCATAAGACGTCTCCGACTATCACGATTCAAAAAGCCACTCGTCGAAGTCGCACACCGGTCGATAGCCGATCTTCTGATACACGCTATTCGAAGTCGGGTTTGCCAGATCGGTAAAGAGCACGCAGAACTCCCAGCCAGCGTCGAGCAACTGCTGGCTCAAGGCGGCCACGCACGCGCCGGCGTAGCCGTGCCGGCGAAACTCAGGCGGCGTATACACCGGGCCAATCGACATGCCATGTGGGGTGTGTCGAGGTCGGCCGGCTAACGACACCGGCGCACCATGCTCCCAGAGGTAAATCACGCGCTGATCGATGCGCTGCCTGGCGTGCTCGAGGGGGCTATCCACGTTGAATTCCATACCAAGCTCCTGGTGGAACGCTTGCAGCCACGCCGCCACCAGCGCGATATCGGCTTCAGTCGCCACGCGCAGCCTGCCCGGCACGCCGCTGGGATGTATGACGCGGCGCAGTTCGTAGACCCGCTCGTGTCGCAGGAGCCGGAATGTGCCTCCGGCCATCGCAATCCACACCATCGCGAACGCGTGCGCCGCCTCGGTCGGGCCGATCGCACCGGACGGTTGCCACTCAAAGCGGCGCAGGTCTTCCGCCAGCAGCCTGAGCGGGGCCGGATCGGCGCTCTCGCCGTGGATGATCACGCGGTGCGGCGGGGTCATCACTGCTGCGGCCAGGAGCCTATCGTCCTGCTCCACCGTCGCCAGGTAGGGCGGATGCTGGACCTGATCCGGGTACTCCTTCAGCCGGATGGCGATGCTGATCATCAGGTTGTTGGCGGCCTCGTGCTGTTCAAGACGAGCTTGCGCGCTATCGAGGAAAGCTGCCGCGGTCTGGTGGCGGGTAATCTCCATCGCTCAAGGCTCCTTTCAACTCACGATATTCGGCGCAAAATCAGCGATGAGGCGCGCCGGAATGCGCATCGGCCGGCCAGTCGCCAGGTTGACCCACACCCCCAGCGTGTGGCCGCGAGTTAGCAACGTCCCATCGTTCAGCCGGCGGATTTCGTAGTGGCGCAGCGCCGTGGCGCGCTGCATGCCGGAGACCCAGGTTGCGAGCTCAAGTTCATCGTCTAGCTGCGCCGGCTGCCGGAATTCGATCTGGTGCCGGCGCAAGATGATGGCGAAGCCCTCAGCGGCCATGCGCGCTGCGGGCCACTGGTGGGCCTCAACGACGGCCATGCCGCACGCCTCGATCATGGCGAGATAGGTCGCTTCGTCGACTCGCCGTCCGGCAGACAGATCCTGCCAGGTCACGCGGCGACGCATGGTGAAGACACCGGGCGGAGGGAGCGGCGCCTCGGGAAAGGTAGCGACCAGCGGAGGGAGCGTATGTTGCACCGTCACGATATGCGTTGCGGCCGGACTCCCGACCGCTGGCACTGCATAGCTACCTGGACTACTCAACCGATCCGTATCGGCCTGCGCGCGGGCAACCAGCTCCTCTGCACCAACCAGCCGGTATTCATAGATCCAGCGTAAGCTGTTTTCTGCCCGGCAGGTGATATAGGTGCGCATCTCGACGGTGTCGCCGTAGCGGATCGGACGCAGATATTCCACATCCAGCGCGTTCGCCTGCCAACAGCGACCGGCCGCCTCGGCTGCGGTGGTGGCGCGTCGCGCCAGCGCGTCGAGCGTCGCCTCGCTGAGAAAGCGCACATAGTTGACGTTGTTCAGATGATCGTACGCATCGCACTCGTAGCGGCGAACCTGGAATGTACTGACGAAGGCCATGTCGCCCATCTCCATCACATAGGCCGTGCCTCGCCGTGGGTCAGTGAGCGAATATCAGGCCAGCCATACGCCATATCGATAAGTTCTGCGCCGCCGACGGTGATCGTCTTTTCACTCAGCGGTACCCCGCCCAGCGCCTCATAGAACGCCCGCGCCTGGAGGTTATCCTTCAGCACCCAAATGATCATCGCCTTGCAGCCGTCTGCGGCCAGCCGCCGCGCCGCCGTGAGCATCAAAGCCCGACCGATGCCGTGGCGCTGGTATGCGACCAGAATGTAGAGGCCGTAGAGCTCGCCCTGATAGCCGGGCGCGTCGTCGCGCCCCGGCCCGCCGCTGGCAAAGCCGGCGATGGCGCCGTCCACTTCTGCGACCAGGGTGAAGCGGCCGTCACCCTGCCCGGCCAGGTTCTCGTGCCAACGGGCTTCGCTGCGTTCATAGGACAGTCCAGCCAAATGCTCGGCCGGCACGATGCCGGAGTAAGCCGTGCGCCAGGTAGCCACGTGAACGCGGGCGATGCCTGGAGCGTCGTCGGGGGTGGCCTCACGGATATGCATGGGCGAACTCCTCCGCGGTCATGCCGTAGATCAACTCGTCGTGGTATGCGTCGTCTGTATAGACCATACGACGCAGCCGGCCTTCGAGCTGGAAACCGAGTTTCTCGTGCAAGCGAATGGATGCTTCGTTGAACGCGTATACGTGCGCCGTGGCCTTCTGGTAGCGCAGTTCACGGAAGTAGTAGGCCAGCACCAGGCGGATCGCCTCCGCGGCATAGCCTTTGCGCCAGTGCTCGCGCGCAACCGCCAGGCCATAGCCGAATGTACCGTGCCGCGGCTCGCACGAGTGGGTGTTGATCGTGCCGACCGGGATGCCGTCCAGCGTCTCGATCATCCAGCGGTACGCGTGATCCCTGGGCTGGGCGAGCGCGGCCTCGGCCGCGAACTTCTTCGTGCCTTCCTGCGAGCGCGGGAATTCGATGTGATAGCAGAGCCGGGCGATCTCGCTGTCTTGATCCCAGCGGTCGAATGCCTCCCAGTCGCCCGGCTCCACCCCGCGGAGGCGGATGCGTTGGCCCTGCCAGATGTTCATGTGGATGATCCCTCCTAACTTCGCGAGGCATCCGGATTCGAGGCTTTAGCCGGTCACCAACTCAGGAGCCATCGTTCGGGTCGGTGAAGTCAACTACTGGGTATCGTTCAAGGATATCCAGCAGCCACCCCTCACCTCTCCGCTTCAAATTTTACCGGCTGAAGCCTCCAAACCGAACGCCGACTCCTGGATCCAAGGCTTCACCGTTGCGCTAAGTGCAGGAGACCGGCTAAAGCCTCCAAACCGGAGGGCTACGCTGCGTCCCGATCCGTGGAACAGAGCGGCCCGCCCGCCTCCACGTCGCCGATCTCCGCTGCGGTTCGATCCAGGAAGCTGGCGGCGAAGCGGATGAACGCGTCCACATCAGCGAAGTTGGAGGCCAGACCGACCGAGACGCGCACCGCGCTGACGTCCCGACCGAAGCGCGCATGCATCTCGCGACGCAGCTCCTGGAACGAGGGCGCGTGGCCGCGATCGAAGAATGTCCGCATGATCTCCGGCGTCAGGCCATGCGCCACTTCGCCCGCGCCAGGATTGCAGAAACAGCCGGTGCGCAGCGAAATCCGCTCCCAATTCGCCAATTGCTCAACTCGCCCATCGTCCAACGCTTGGCCGTCGCGATCCAGGAATGTGACCGTCACCGTGCCGCCGCGCATCGATAGATTGGCTGGTCCGTGGATCTTGACCAACGGCTGACCTGTGGCGTGTCGCATGGCGCAGAGGCTCTCAATCAGCCAGTCCGTCAGGCACATCACCCGCTCGTGGATGATGTCCAGCCCGATCGAGGCCAGGTGGCGCAGGCCGATTTCCACGGCCGGGATGTTGAGGTAGTTGACCGTACCGTCCTCGAAGCCCGCCTCGCCCGGCACCAGATAATGGCCGTCCCCCTGCACCGAGGAGATGGTGATTGTCCCGCCCGCATACCAGCAAGCAACCCATGCCGGTTGGGTAGCCGAACATCTTGTAGAACGAGAGCGGCACGAAATCAGGCAGCCAGCGCGCCAGGTCGAGCCGATTGGTGGGCGCAAAGGCCGCAGCATCCACCAGCACATCCCAACCGCGTGCATGCGCCAGCGCGATCATCTCCAGGGGGTGTTGGACGCCGCTGAAGTTGGATTGAGCCGGAAACGCGAACAGGTTGTGGGCGCCAGGCACGGCCAATCCCAGGTATTCGTCCAGGCTCACGGGATCGATCCGCAGCTCGGGTCCGACGACCGGCAGATAAGTGAACTGCGCACCCCGCTGCCTGGCGAACTCCCGGATACCGTTGACCGAGTTGTGATTGTCGAAGGTGAGCAGGTAGTGGTCGCCGGGGCCAAACGGGTAAGCCTCGCCCACAAGCTTGAGCGCGCCGGAGGCGTTCTGGGTGAAGATGGCGACATACTCACCCGGTGGCGCATTGAAAAACTCCAGCACGTACGCCCGCGCCTGATCCACCAGGCACGTCATCGCCTGCGAGGTGGGGTTGTGCGAGTGCGGGTTGCCGTAGACGTTGTGGCTGAGCAGGTCAAGGTGTTCGCGAAGCTGTCGCTCGGCGTACAGTCCGCCGCCGGTGTAGTCCAGATAGACCTGCCCGGTTGCGTCCAGCCGGGCGTATTCGCCGGCGCGCAGGTCGTCCAGGACGGCGGTGCCGGCGTAGGTTGGGTGGGTGTGCAGAAAGCGGGCAGAGGCGGCATTCGACGAAGACGGGTATGGTGTGGTCTGAGTCACAGCGTTGTGTTCGCCTTTCTTGATGGCATCCTGGTCGCAGATGTCCTTGTGCGCCGCAAATCCGCGACTGAAGAACGGATGTCAATTATCCCACGGGACAAAAGTCAGCGCTGCGTTTCGTGAGCAATCTGGATCGCCAGACGCAGATTGTCCCAGGAGGTGTGGGGCGGCACCGTGCAGTCGGCGCCGAGGATGTAGCGTTCGGGCGCCGCGGCAAGCGCCGCCTGCACCGCCGCCCGGATCTGCTCCGGCGTCCCCGTGCTGATGATCCCCAGGCGCTCCAGCCCGCCCATGAAGGGTCGCCCGAACAGGCGTGCCACCTCGCGGGCTGTGACCTCTTTGCCCACCAGATCCAGGCTGCTGTTGACCACGTGGCCGGGGTAATCCCGGAACTTCGTGAGGTCGTCATACGGCGCGTGGTAGTCGCACACGTGCAGGATGTTGAAGGGGCAGGCGCGATTGATCTCGCCCATGATCGCCAGGTCGTAGGGCCGGATGCAGGTCTCAAACAAGGTCGGGTCGGGCAGGCGCGAGGCTTCGCCGCCCTGGGTGGAGTGGTAGAAGCCGTCCAACCCCGCCTGGATCGCCGCCCGCACGAATCCCAGCAGGCTCTCGGTCATCCGGCCGATGGCGCCCCGGTAGGCGTCGGGGTCCTCCTGGATGAGGCGGCTGGCCGTCGCCTCGCCGACCATGTTGTTGATGAGCATGTAGGGCGAATAGAGGGTCAGGAGCACCGGCGCCTCTCGCTTGGCGGCGTTGACCAACCCCTCGACCACCTGCAACATCGGCGCGTAATGGTCGAGCGTGAAGAAGGGCAGCTTATTCCAATCGGCCGGCGTCTGGATGGCGGCCTGCCGCGGGAAGGGCAGCTCGAACTGGATCTTGACGAAGTCCATGCCGGTGTAGCGGAAGTATTCCAGGTGCTTGTCCACCGCCGGCTGGCCCAGGTGGTAGGCGGGGTCGAAGTGCAGGAAGAAGGCGGCCGGGATGCCTGCCGGCCTGGCTTGCGGGTCGATGACGCTGAAGAGCAGGTCGCGTTTGTTCATGTTGACTCCTGTTTGTTCTGGTCACACTACCCGCCGCGGCATTTGCGGCCGTGGCGGGCGTGAACGCGGATTCGCGCTGATGACGTGGCGTTATCCTTTGACCGCGCCCACTTGAAGGCCGGTCACCTGGAAGCGCTGCAGCACCAGGTAGATCACTATAAGTGGGAAGACGGCAATGACGCTGCCGGCCATGATCACCGGCCACGGCGTGGAAAGACTCTCGCTGACCGGCAACTTGGAGATGGAAACCATCAGGGTGTACATGGTCTTGGTGGTCATGAAGAGGAGCGGGTACATGAAATCGTTCCAGCGGGCGATGAACGCCAGGGTAGCCCAGGCGGCCAGCGCCGGCGTCACGACCGGCAGCACGAGGTTCCAGAAGATGCGGAATTCACCGCAGCCGTCGAGCCTGGCCTGCTCCATCACTTCGGTGGGAAAGCTGGTGATGTATTGGCGCATGTAAAAGATGCCGATGGCGGTCGCCGCGCGCGGAATAATCAGCGACCAGTAGGTATTGATCCAGCCCAATTGGCGCATGATGAGAAACGTCGGTACAAGCCCGGCTTCAGGCGGGATGAGCATGGTGCCGATCAGCAGCAGGAAAAGCCAGGTCTTGCCCGGAAACTCGTACTTGGCAAAGGCGAAACCGGCGAGGGCGCACAGGAACACCGTGATCAACGTGCTGGTGGTGGCGACGATCACGCTGTTGAGGGTGTTGCGCGCCAGCGGCAGGAGGGTCGACACTTTGACATAATTGTCCAGGGTGGGCGCGTTCGGGATCATCGAGTTGAGCCCGCCGATCGGCTCGGTGATCGGCTTGAGCGAGGTCCCCGCCATCCAGAGCAGCGGAAAGATCGACAGGACGCACCACGCGATCAGCACGGCATAGATCAACAGACGCGCGGGCTGGACGCGAAGGACAGGACGGCGTTCGCGGGTAGGGGCGAGCGTTGAGGTCATTGAGAACCCTCCGCCAAACCACTGCCTTGCTTGCGCAGGAAGAAGATTTGAGCAGCAGCAATGATCAACAGAATAAAGGTCAGGGCGTAAGCGATGGTAGAGGCGTAGCCCATCTTGAAGATCTGGAAACCGCTGCGGTAGAGGTAGAGCACGATCGAAAGCGAGGAAGACCCCGGTCCGCCGCTGGTCATAATATACGGCTCAGTGAAGATACGGAACGAGTCAATGGTCTCGGTCAGGAAGCAGAAGAAGAGGATCGGCGCCAGGCTGGGGATGGTGATGTAAAACAGCTTGTGGACGGCGTTGGCGCCGTCCACTGTGGCGGCCTCATAGAATTCCGGGTTAATGGCCTGGAGGCCGGAGAAGATGATCA
>JALOOE010000226.1 GCA_025454565.1 Anaerolineae bacterium | reverse complement strand
GCGGCCGGATCGTTGCGCTGGTATCGCGATACGTTGGCGCCGGGAGCCTCGTTCGATGATATCGTCGCGCCGGCTAGACAGGTGCTGCCGGGGAGCGAGGGCCTGTTCTTCCTGCCCTACCTCACGGGCGAGCGTACGCCGTACCCCGATCCGCTGGCGCGCGGCGCGTTCGTCGGGCTGACCGTGCGCCACACGCAGTCGCACATGACGCGCGCTGTGCTCGAAGGGGTGGCTTTCGGCCTGCGCGACAGCATGGAGCTGATTCGCGGCGCCGGCCCGGTCACGCAGGTGCGTGTGGCGGGCGGGGGCGCCAAGAGCGCGCTCTGGCGGCAAATCCTCGCCGATGTCATGGACGCCGAGCTGGTTACGGTCAACACCACCGAAGGCGCCGCTTACGGCGCGGCGTTGCTGGCGGGTGTAGGCGCTGGGCGTTGGGCGAGCGTCGCCGAGAGCTGCGCCGCCACCGTACGCCCTGTCGAGCGCACCGCGCCGATCTCCGCCAATGTGACAATCTACGAACGCGCGTATGCTCAGTATCGCGCACTCTATCCGGCGCTCAAGCCGATTTTTCACGCGAGTGGGGAGGCGTGATCATGCTACTCACCCGACATCAAACGCAGTCCGGCCCGCGTTGGGCCATCGATGGTCGCTTTCTGCCGCGGGCGTTCACCCTGGACCTGGCACTGGAATATGATGTGGATCGAGTTGTTGACGTGATCCGGGCGCTGGCAACCGACGAACCGGCGGCAGGCGCACTCCTGCCGCCCATCGAGCCGTCGCAGGAAGTGTGGGCCAGCGGTGTCACCTATCTGCGCAGCCGCGATGCCCGCAAAGCCGAGTCGGCGACGGGCGACATCTACCAGAAGGTGTATGAAGCCGAGCGCCCGGAGCTCTTTTTCAAAGCCGCAGGCTGGCGCGTCGTCGGGCCGGGCGAGGCGATCCGTGTGCGAGCGGACAGTCGCTGGAATGTACCGGAGCCGGAGCTGACGCTGGTGATCAACCGGCGCGGCGCGATCGTCGGCTATTGTGCGGGCAACGATGTCTCTTCGCGCGACATCGAAGGTGAGAATCCGCTCTATCTGCCGCAGGCCAAGGTCTACAACGGCTCGTGCGCGCTCGGGCCGGGCATCGCCCTGGCAGACGTCGACACCCTGCGTGACCTGGCTATCGGGCTGAAGATTGCTCGCGGCGGCCAGCCCGTCTTCGAGGGCGAGACGCGGACATCGCGCATGAAGCGGAGCTTCGAGGACCTGGCCACCTACCTCTACCGCGAGCTGGAGTTTCCCCGCGGCGCGTTTCTTATGACCGGCACCGGTATCGTGCCCCATGAGACCTTCAGCTTGATGGCGGGCGATCGGGTGCGCGTCGAGGTCGGCGGTCTGGCGCTGGAGAATGAGACCCAGGGCTGAGGCTCACAGATGACACAGATGACCACGGATCACTTGGATCTCGCTCGGTGAAATTTTTGTGATCTGTGTACGATCTTCACATCAGCCAAAGGAGGCGGTCCGATGCAATGGGAGCATCTGACATCCACAGAGTTTGCCGGAGCCGTGCGCGAGACCGGCGTATGCGTCATCGCGCTCGGTGTCATCGAGAAGCACAGCGAGCACCTGCCGCTCGGCACCGATTTCCTCAACGGCCACAAGATCGCCTGTCTGGCGGCCGAGCGTGAGCCGGCGGTGGTCTTTCCACCTTTCTATTTCGGCCAGATCTACGAGGCGCGCTGCTTTCCGGGCACGATCACCGTCAAGCCCACGCTGCTGATGGAGCTGATCCAGGGGGTGCTGGACGAGATCGGCCGCAATGGCTTCGGGAAAATCATCCTGCTGAATGCCCACGGCGGCAACACCGCCTGGCTGGCCTTCCTCGCGCAATGTACGCTGTGGGAGGAGAAACCATACAGCGTATACCGTTACACCGGCACGTTGAGCGAGGAACGCCGCCGCGCCTGGGATGAGCTGGTCGAGACGAAGCTGCATCACCATGCCTGCGAATGCGAGACCAGCATTTCATTGGCGAATCATCCGGGGCTGGTGCAGATGGAGAAAGTGCCCCCCGATCCTGCCGATCCGCGCGGCCGCCTGAAAGACGTCCCGGCCAATCACAGCGGGATCAGTTGGTACAGCGACTACCCGGATCACTACGCCGGCGATGCGCGCACCGCCTCCGCGGAGAAGGGCGCGGCGTTGCGGCAGATTCAGGTCGACGCGCTCGCCGAATATATCGCGGCCGTCAAGGCTGATAACGTTGTCCCCGCGCTGAACCGGGAGTTTTTCTCTCGCGTGCGGCAGGTTGCCGACCGCTAACGGGCGAGTTCACCACGATAAGAGGCACCATGAAGATCACCCAATCCGTAGATGCTCGCGCGGGCGAGATGGAGCAGCGCATCGAGGAGCTGCTGCGCAAGCTGACGTTGAAAGAGAAGGTCGGCCTGATGTCCGGCGCGGACAACTGGCACACGCTGCCGATCGAGCGGCTGGGCATCCCGTGGCTCACCATGACCGACGGGCCGCACGGGGTCCGCACGGTGAACGAGCGCGGCCGCACCTTTGTGCCGGCAACGGCATTCCCCACCGGGGTGGCGATGGCCGCCACCTGGAACCCGGCGCTGATCGAGCGTGTAGGGGTCGCGTTGGCCGAGGAGACCCACGCGCTCGGCTGCGATGTGCTCCTCGGCCCGTGCGTCAACATCGTGCGCCACCCGCTGGCAGGCCGCAACTTCGAAGCCTACGCCGAAGATCCCTACCTGGCGGGCCGCGTCGGCGTCGCCTGGGTCAAGGGCGTGCAGAGCCAGGGGGTCGGCGCGTCACTCAAGCACTACGCCTGCAACAACCAGGAAGTCGAGCGGATGCGCGGCAACTCGATTGTGGATGAACGCACGCTGCGTGAGATCTACTTGCCGCAGTTCGAGGCGGTGGTCAATGAGGCGCATCCCTGGACCGTGATGTGCGCATACAACCGGATCAACGGCGACTACGCCAGCCAGCACCAGCACCTGTTGAACGAGATCCTGAAAGGTGAGTGGCACTATGACGGCGCCGTCGTCTCCGATTGGGGTGCGAACCACACCATCGTTGAGTCCGCCAAAGGCGGGCTGGATATCGAGATGCCCGGCCCCGCCAAGTACTATGACCGACTGCTGGTTGAAGCCGTGCACAACTGGCAGATCGAGGAGGCCGTGATCACCGAAGCGGCTCGCCGTATGCTGAGACTGCTGGCGCGCGTCGGCAAGCTCGACAGCCCGGCGACCCCTGCCGGCGCGCTCAACACGCCGGAACACCAGGCGCTCGCGCGCGAGGTGGCCGAAGAGGCGATCACGCTGCTGAAGGACGATCTCGGCGTCCTGCCGCTCAGGCCGGAGCGGATGAAATCGGTGGCCATCATCGGCCCGAATGCGGCCGAGGCGGTGATCGCTGGCGGCGGTAGCTCCCAGGTCGAGCCGCCCTATCGAGTGAGCCCGCTGGATGGTTTGCGGGCGCGGCTGGGCGACCGGGTCGCGATCCACTACGCCAAGGGCTGTACCAATGTTCGCGATCTATCAATGATCCAGGCGTCTACCCTGAGGCCCGCCCGTGGCGAAGGGGTTGGTCTCCTGGGTGAGTACTTCGGCACGCCCGATTTCAGTGGCACACCCGTCATCGAGCGCGTCGATGTTCGTTTCCGCTTCTGGCGGCTCTCCTTTGCGCCGCTCGAACAGACCCCGCCGACCTTCTCGGTGCGCTGGAGCGGACAGCTTACCGTGCCCTCGACCGGCGCCTACTCGCTGGGGCTGGTGAATTCGGGTGATGCGCGCATCTATCTGGACGGCAAGCTGGTGGTGGCGAACCACAACCCGCAAAGCACGGATGCCTGGCCGGTCACTAAGGCGCAAGCGGCCGTGAAGTTGGTCGGCGGGCAGGTGTATGACATCAGGATCGAATTCGTCCGGCCCGCCTGGCTTGATCTCCCGCACATCCAGATCCTTTTCGGCGCCACGCCGACCGCTGAAGAAGCCGCTGCGGGTATTGCTGAGGCGGTCGAGGTTGCTCGCGAGGCTGATGTGGCGTTGATCTTCGCCGGATATTCCAATTTCTACGAGGCGGAAGGGCTCGACCGGCCCGACATGGAACTCGGTGGTGTGCAGAACGAGCTGATCCGGGCTGTGGCCGCCGCCAACCCGAATACGGTCGTGGTGTTGAACGTCGGTGCGCCGGTCGCGATGCCGTGGGTCGATGAGGTTGCCGCCCTGCTGCTGGCCTACTATCCCGGCATGGAGAACGGCAACGCCGTCGCCAGGGTGCTGCTGGGCGAGGTCAACCCCTCCGGCAAGCTCTCGGTGACCTATCCGAAACGGCTGGAAGACACCCCGGCCTTCGTGAACTACCCGGGCGGCAAAGATGTGCGTTACGGCGAAGGGATCTTCGTCGGCTACCGCTACTACGATATCAAGGGCAGCGAGCCGCTCTTCCCGTTCGGCCACGGCCTGTCGTATACCTCATTCGAGTACAGCGACCTGCGCGTGACGGACACTTTCAGGCCGGGCGAGCCGGTGTCGGTCTCGGTGACGGTGAAGAACACCGGTGACCGGGCAGGCAAGGAGGTCGTGCAGCTTTACGTGCGCGATCTGGTGTCGAGCCTGCTGCGGCCCATCAAGGAGCTAAAGCGTTTTGCCAAGATCGAACTGCAACCGGGCGAGTCGCAGACAGTACGCTTCGAGTTGGACAGTCGCGCCTTGTCGTTTTACGATCCCGAGCGCAAGGCATGGGTGGCCGAGCCGGGCGATTTCGAAGTACTGATCGGCAGCTCGTCGCGGGACATTCGAGCGGTGGCTGCGTTGAAGTTAGTGGAGTAGAGGGCATAGCATGCCGCCGAGCCGGGCACGGTGTGAGACCGGCCCGAGCAAGGCGGCAGAGAGCGACGTTGTATGTCCACCATTCGGCTGGAGAACGTCAGTCGAGTCTTCACGCGAGCATCGGCGGAGGGCAGGACAGTGCTGGCCAACCGGCGTTTGGCCGGCCAGGCCGATCGCGCCTTCGCCGAGCGCGTGACTGCTCAGGCACGGGATGAGGCGGCCACGCATAGCGCAGGCGGGGAGGTGGTCGCTCTCGACAACATCAACCTGACCATCCCGGACGGACAGACCTTCGC
>JALOOE010000225.1 GCA_025454565.1 Anaerolineae bacterium | reverse complement strand
TCGGACATATCGGCGAGGTCAGAATAGGGCAAGCTATGCGCAACCTCGAGGATGCCTTTTTCATCCGCCAGGGTGAAGTCGAAGATGTAGATCGCCGGATTCACGAAGCCCACCAACAAGACGCCGCCGGGCCGGAGCACTCGATACGCCTCGCGCCAGACGGGCAGCACATCCTCCGTCGGCGAAGACGGACAGATCGGCCATGTCCCCTTCGACAGTGCGGATGAGCAACCCCTCGCGCTCGGCCACCAGACGATCCTGGGCCAGTTGCCGCGGCGAATTGTCGAGGACGGTGACGTTGGCGCCGGCCGCGGCGAAGATCGGGCCCTGCTGCCCGCCGCCGCACGCCAGGCACAACACGTCGGCCCCCGGCATGGCCGGGAACCACTCGCGCGGCACAGGGATCGCGGGGGTCAACAACACTTGCCAACGCCCCTCCCGCGCTGCGGCGACCGTCTCCGGCGACACCGGCACGGTCCACTCGTTGCCGCTATCGACCTGATGGTTCCAGGCCTCCCGATTGTAGGCTCGCACGTCAATATGCCGGTTGAGCATCTTTCCTCGCAACGTAGACCCGAATCAGCGCATAGAGCCCCAGCTCCAGCACCAGGCTGAGGGTGATGACGGCCATCGTCACCCACGGCCCGACCGGTTCGAATAGTTGGCCGATGAGCCACGGCATGGTCATGCTGCCGACGCTCGACCCAGCCAGGAACAGGCTGGTGACCTGCCCGGTGATGGTCATATAGCGCTCGGCCAACGAAATCATGGTGGGGAAGATCGAGGCCATCATGAAGCCCGCGCCGAACGTGCCCACCCATAGCGCAGTCTGCGATTCGGGCCAGATCAGGATGACGCACATGGCAGCCAGGCAGCCGATCAGATCGACCGGCAGGATGATCGTCGGTGGGAAGCGCATCGCGAGCGGGATCGAAACCAGGCGCCCCAGCATCAACGCGCCCCAGAACACCGAGGTGAGATAGGCCGCGCTGGTGGCGGTGCCCAGGTTCAATTCTAGCGCGTAGGTGTAGATCCAGCCGCCAAAGCTCAGCTCGGCGCCGACATAGACAAAGAACGAGAGCACGAGCAGCGCCAACAGCACGCGGTTGGCGTCGCCTGAGCGGTGCGCCTCAGTCACGGTCATCGGCTTCGGACTGGGCAGCCGGATGATCCACAACAGCGGCGGCAGCATCAACAGCGCCAGGATCCAGTAGGCCCAGGTGACATCATTGGTCCTCTGGATGGCGAATGCGATGATGATCGGCGCGATGAACGCGCCCAGCCCGAAGAAGAAGTGCAGCGCGTTCATGAACGGGCTGACCTTGTCCTGATAGACCCAGACGAGCAAAGTGTTGCCGCCCACGTCGAGCCCGCCCTCGCCCATGCCCAACACCAACAAGACGACGGCCAGCAGCCAAAGGATGGGCACGGTCGGCACGATCGCCATCATCACGGCCATCAACAGCAGCACGCCGGCGATGACGCGGTGACCGGGCAGTCGATCGTAGAGCCGCCCGCTGATCAGCGAGCCGAGCAGATACCCCATGGCGCGCGCGGTGAAGAGAAAGCTGATCTCGCTGAGCCGAGTGCCGGTGTGCTGCGCCAGATAGGGCAGCGTCGGCCCCATCGAGGCGCCGAACAAGCCGAGGGCGATGAATGCGGCGTAGTAGCCGGTGGCCTTGGAGAACGGGCTCGTCCGCGAGAACGCTGTTTTCCAGAGTGGGGTGGGACTCATTCAGCTAACTCGCTAGCGATGAAGTGCTGCCAGGTTGCGTTGGGCTGCTGCCACATCTGATGCAGCCGGTTCATGGCTTCCTCACGCGGCCAGCCGAGCCGGAGGATGCCATACAACGTCATGAAGACCGTGGCGCGGTAATTTGCCACGCAGTGGACGAAGACGCGCTTGTGGGCGTAATCCTCCATCGCGGCGAAGAAATCCGTCAGATTCTCGTGGGTCGGGTGTTCCCAGACGACGGGGATCTGGCGATAGGTCAAGCCCAGCGCCGCGACCGCCGCCGCCTCATCGGGCAGCGCATGGCTTGAATCGAGTTGATCCAGGTTGATCACGACCTCGAACCCGGCGCGCGCGATGTCGCTCACCTGCGCCACTGTGGGCATGCCGGATGTGCCGATCCGGTCGGAGATGCGGCGGTAGTTATAGATCGGCTGCAGAGCTTGATCATCCATGCGTTTCAGCCTCGGAAGTGGGGTTTTTTGCGATTGTAACCGATCTGGCGACAACTTGCCACTTTTGGAATGGCTGTGGTAGAATCGGCCCAGTCGCTCCCGGCCCATCGAGACATGACCAAGTGTCCCGTGTCAGGAGCGTGCCGACAAGCCCTCACCACATGGGCTCTTGTGGACGAAGCAACGAGGAGGTGCTACGTTCGAAGACCAAACCATCCCCTGAGCTAACGAAACCCTTACGCGGCCGCGGCAGAACGGTTTTGGCAGTTTGCCTGAGGCCTTCACCCGAACCGATCTTGGTCATTGGACGCACAGAGGCACGGCCTAGGCGTTCAATCGGGGAAGCTGAATCCCTCAACCGCACAGTTCTGTCTGCCCGGTCGATCTGGCAATGCCAGTGCTTCACATCATCCTTGACACAGGAGCAAAATCACCCGATGGCCAGTGTAACCTTCGATCATGTTTTCAAGCGGTTCGGCGATGTCATCGCCGTCAACGATCTGAGCATCACCGTCGCCGACAAGGAATTCCTCGTCTTCGTCGGTCCGTCCGGTTGCGGCAAAACCACCAGCCTGCGCCTGCTCGCCGGCCTGGAAGAGATCAGCGATGGCCGCATCCTCATCGGCGACCGCGTCGTCAACGATGTCCCCCCCAAGGATCGCGACATCGCCATGGTGTTCCAGAGCTACGCGCTCTACCCGCACATGAGCGTGTACGATAACATGGCGTTCGGTCTCAAGCTGCGCAAGACGCCCAAAGCCGAGATCGACAAGAAGGTGAAAGAAGCCGCCGACCTGTTGGGCATCGGCATGCTGCTCGATCGCAAGCCCAAACAACTCTCCGGCGGCCAACGCCAACGCGTCGCCGTAGGTCGGGCCATCGTGCGCGATCCGGCCGTCTTCCTCTTCGATGAGCCACTCTCAAACCTGGACGCCAAACTGCGCGTCCAGACCCGCGCTGAAATCAGCAAGCTACACCAGCGCCTGGGCACCACCTTCATCTATGTGACCCACGACCAGGTTGAGGCCATGACCATGGCGTCCCGCATCGCGGTGATGAAGGACGGCCTCCTACAGCAGATCGATACGCCGCAACATCTATACGACCATCCAAACAACGTGTTCGTGGCCGGCTTCATCGGCAGCCCGTCGATGAACTTCTTCGATGCGACGATGGTGGAGCAGGATGGCAAGCTGTTCGTCGACAGCGGGACGTTCAAGGTCCAGGTGCCTGACAAAAGAGTAGCTACCTACGCGCCGGTGAAAGGCCAGAAAGTCGTCTTCGGCATCCGGCCCGAGGATATCTACGCCGCCGAGTTTCCCGCGCCCGGCATCACCCCATCCAAAGTCAGCACCGAGGTGGATGTTACCGAGTTGATGGGCAACGAAATCTTCCTCTACCTGCTCAGCGGGAAGAAGTCGTTCATTGCCCGCGTCGATCCGCGCACGCGCACACATGCCGGCGAATCGATCGACGTGCTGTTCAACATGGACAACATGCACATCTTCGATCCGCAGACAGAGAAGACGTTGGACGCGGTTGACTAGCGCGCGAAGACCGCACAGACCGCGATAACCAGAGCAGGGAGGGGACTCACCCTCCCTGCTTTTTATTCGGGGGACACCCTGCTACCGGCGCAGTCGCAACTGCTCGGCCAGCGCCGCGATTTCCGGGTTGGTGGCGAAGAGGTCGAGCAGTTCCAACAGCACCGCGATGCGGCCGCGATGCGTCTCGAGGCGTGCCGTTTGCAGCACAGCCGCGGCCAACTCGGCCCGGCGCGCGGTGAGCATGGCGATGACCAGGTAGCGATAGGCGGCGAGATCTGGCATGGTGGTCAGCGCGTCGCCCAGATACGCCACAGCCTGCGACGCAAGCGGCGCTTGCGCCCCAGCCTCGTGGCCGATCAGCAGATCGCACAGCCCGATGCGGATGACAGCGCTTTCGGCTTTGCCGTGGCGCGCGATGATACCGGGGATCAGCGCGGCGGGCGCGCGCGTGAGGCTGCGCAAGCACTCGGAGACGACCTCGGGAAGCGTAGCGCCGAGCGTCGCGTTGCTGGCCTGCATCGCATAGAGGTAGAGCGGCAGCGTCTGTTCCTGGCTCGCCAGCACGCGCACCGCCGTCAGCGCCGGTTCACCCGACATGGGATCGCTGAAGCCATCAACCAGCAGGCGGGTCGCCTGAAAGCCGGCCAGGGTATCGTCCAACTCATTGAGGATCAGCAGCGCGCCTGTCCGCAGGAGGATGGCATCCTCTTTGAAGCCGGGCGGGAGAAATTCGTAGGTATTGACGGCCTGGAGGATCAGCGGCACATCCACCGATAATGCGATGGGGCGCCACGCATCCAGCACGGCACGTCGCGTGAAGGCGCCGGGATCGCGCTTGCGACCATCCGCCGAGAAGTGTTCGAAGAGTTGGCGGATCGGCTCGCGGGCGGCTGGATTGGGGTACTTGGCCAGAACTTTCAGCGCCGCCAGCAGCACATCCCGCTTCTGCCGGGGCTGCAGGAGAGCTACTGCGAAGTTGCTTTGCGCATCGGGGGCCGACGCCAGGCTATTCAGCCGTAGACCATCCGACATGATCCTCCGCCAATGGGAAGCGCATCATGCAGGAACCGGTTCTTCCTTCAACAATGCCAGCGCCTCGGTAACTTCGGAATTGTGTGCGTCGGCGTCTTTGGCGGTGACTTTGCGAATCTTCTCCGGGTCGGCGACATGATCGATGAAAAGCACGCCCTCGAGGTGATCGATCTCATGCTGAAAAATGCGCGCCAGATAGTCGTTGGCACGGATGCGCTGCGGCTTGCCATAGGCATCTTGCCCGCGCACCACGATCCAGACGTGACGGTCTACATCGCCGACATAGCCGGGGATCGAGAGGCAGCCCTCTTGTCCTTCTTCGACCTCGCGTGACGTCTTGACGATCTCGGGATTAACAAACGCATAGAGCTCGGCTGGCGTGCCCTCTTCCTCGTCGGCCGGCACCTCGACGACGACGATCCGTTCTGAGATGTTGACCTGCGGCGCGGCGAGGCCGACCCCCGGCGCTTCGCGCATCGTCTCGATCATGTCGTCGATGAGCTGTTTGACTTCTGGGCCAAACCTGGTGACCTTGCGCGCCCTCTG
>JALOOE010000224.1 GCA_025454565.1 Anaerolineae bacterium | reverse complement strand
CCAGCGACGAAGACTGCCAATCCCTCCAAAAAATCACCGAAGAGCTTTTCCTCGGACGAGGAAAGAAAGGCGTCCAGCAAAGCCAGCATGAGATCTGCGGTTAAGGTTATGTTCTTCGCCTTGAACAGATACGGGTTTTTCTTAAGCAGTCGGTCGAGCGTAAGCCCCCCAAGCGAGGCAATCTTGCGATCGTGAAAGTACTGGATATTATCGTTGACGTACTGGCAAACGGCGTCGAGGTCAAGAGAGTTCATTCTGTGGGTCTCGGTTCATAGACTTCAGGGGGTTCCAACAAACGCGGCTGTGTCTGCGGCAGCCGGCCTCTCGCGATTTGGCAATACTCATCGCTGATATCGATGCCGACATAATGACGTTTGAGTTGTACTGCGGCGACTGCGGTCGTCCCGGAGCCGCAGAAAGGATCGAGGACGACATCGTCAACATCGGTAAACAGCTTGACAAACCACAGCGGCAGGTCCAGCGGAAAAGCAGCACTATGGTTGCGATTCGAGCACTCGGTAGCCATGTGAATCACGTTATTGGGATAAACCTGATCCCGTCCGACCCAATTCGAGACGTTCTTGCCGAACCCACTGGCTACTCTGGATTCGTCCCTGGTCTTGTCGGTTTCGCTCAGATTAGCGAGACGGTCTTTGGCCCAATCGCCGACCGGCACCATCACAGCATCCTGATTCATCTTGAAAGCGCGATGCTTGTTGAACTGTAGCAATCTTTCCCAGGAATCTCGAAAGCGGTTAGGCCATTTGCCGGGGTAGGAGTTCTTCTTGTGCCACATGAATTCTTCAGTCCACAACCAGCCCTGTTTGCGCATCTGCAGGATCAGGTCAATCACGTAAGTGTGGCGCTCGCCATTTACGACGCGCTCTTTGATATTCAGGACGAAGGTGCCGGAAGGTTTGAGCACGCGGAGTAGCTCCGCCGCCTTCGGCAAAAACCAGTCCACATATTCGTCTGGCTTCACGCCGCCGTAAGTGTTCTTCCGTTGGTCTGCATACGGCGGCGAAGTAAAGATCAAGTCAATCGAGTTGCTAGGAAGCTCCTTAAGGACTTGTTCGCAGTCGCCGCTGATGATTTTGTCCAGGAAATCCATGTCCCCTCTCTCACCATCATACTCGCATTGATTATACAACAAGACAACCGCGGCACAAATCGATTTCCTGAGCGAGAACTTCGACCTAAACACATTGCTGCCGTAACCTGGGTAAACAAACTGGGCACGGGAGAAACATAGCTCCCGTGCCCAGCACCGCGATATCGATCAGGCAAGCCTGCTCAAATCCACCTCTACCACCCGCCCCTCCGCCACCGCCCGATCCGCGCAAAAACCGATCAGGTGCCCGCTGACCGAATCCTCCAGCACCGTGGAGGAGATCGAGCGCGGCTCGCCGTTCAGCAGCTTGATGAAGTCCGCCACCAACCGCATGTCGCCGCCCGCATGGCCGCCGCCGGCGCCCACCATGTCGCCCATGACGTTCAGATCGATCACCTCTTCGGCGGTCTCGCAGCCCGGCCGCGTGTCGGGGCGCAGGATGCTGAACCGGCTGTCTTCCAGGCAGCCCCGGATTTCGCCGCGCGTGCCGATGAGGTGGATGGTGCGCGACGGCTTGGCCGCGCCGCCGATCATGTTCAGCGTCGCCGTGCACCCATCCTCGAAATCGATCAGCACCGACTGATGATCGACCACATCCATGTCGGTCTTCCAGACGCAGCGGCCATAGGGGCTGGTCTTAAGCGATTCGAGCTTGTCCTCGATTGTCGGGTTCGCCAGGTGTTCCAGCGAGTCCCACACATAAAACGCCCAGCGGTCGGGATGATCGATGTAATGCTTGGCTGCCGAATAGAGGCAGTCGGCTTCGATGGGGCAATCGACCAGGCAGCGCGTGCCCGCGCCGGGCGGCGCGTTTTCAGCGCGGAACTGGAAGTTGCTGCCGAAGCTGGCGACGCGCTGCGGTCGGACGCCGCTCTTCATCCACGTGATCAGGTCGAGATCGTGGCACGACTTCGCCATCAGCATGCTCGACCCACAGTAGTCTTTGCGGTTCCATTTGCCGCGCACGAAGCCCACCGCCATGTGATGATAGGAAACGTGCTCGGCCGCCTGCACATTCAAGATGTCGCCGATGGTTCCCTCGATCACCCGCTGCCGGATCGCGGCGTAGAACGGCGCGTAGCGCAGCACGTGGCAGATCGCGACTTTGCGCTCGTGTTGCCGTGCCGTGCGGACGAGCTGCCACATCTCCTCTTCGTTGACCGCAAACGGTTTTTCGAGCAGCAGGTGATAGCCGGCTTCCAGCAGCGGCAGCGAGGTGGGCACGTGCTGGTGATCCATGGTGCCGTTGATGGCGAAGTCCGCGAAGCGCGGGACGGACGCGAGCGCCTCGGCCGTCTCGAAACAACGGTCGGCGCGCAGATCGAACATCTGCGCCATCTGCTCGCGACGCAGCAGCGAGGGATCGGCTACCCCAACAATCTCCAGCGCATCCGGCTGGCTTTTGGCGTATGAGGCATAGACGATGGCGCGATGACCCGCGCCGACGATGACCGCGGTGGTTTTGGCTGGCATGGGAGTTTTCCTGGGGAAAAGACGAAGGACGAAAGACCAAAGACCAATGCGTCATTCGTCAATTCAGCGCCGCGATCCGGTCGCGCGACGCAGTGCCGGTGGTGCCGATCTGCTGGATGGTTACACCTGCAGCCAGGCAGCCGATCTCGCCGGCCTCCGGCACGGTGGCGCCGGAGCAGAGCGCGGCGACGATGCCCGACATCGTCGCGTCGCCTGCGCCGACGATGTCGATGGGGCCGGGCACTCGCACGGCGGGAATCGGGGTTGGGCCGTCCTGGTGGAACGCCATCAAACCATCGGCGCCGAGGGTGAGGAAGATCGGCTGCCCCGCTTTGCGATAGAGCGCCTCACCGCAGGCGAGCACGCCGGCGCGGTCGAGCGCCGCCGCATCAGGGCCGTGGATCGCGCGCGTCGCCTCCCGCTCGTTGGGTTTGAGCAGCACATCCTCGAACAACCCGATGCGCTCGCGCGAGTCGGCGGCGAAAACCACGGTGGGATAGGCCCGCGCCAGCGCGCACAGCTCGTCGCGCACCCGCTCGGTGATGACGCCGCAGTTCGGCTCAGGCACCTGATCGGCGATGATAACGCCGTGGACGCGCGGCAGCAGGCCGCGCAGCGCGGCGATCACCTTATCCTCGGCTTGCCGCGGCAGCGGCCCGCGATTCTTGATATCCAGCCGGTTCAACTCGTGCGCCGAGCCGTCGCGCTCGCGCAGCATCGGTTTGGTATAGGTGGGGGTGAAACGATCGGTGCGGATGACCAGTTCATCGACATTGACGCCGGTCGCATCCAGCCCCTTGAGCAGCTCGAACCCCTCCCCGTCGTCGCCGATCACGCCCAACGCGATGACGCCGACATCCAGCGCGGCCAGGTTGTTCGTGACCGTGCCCGCCGCGCCCGGCTGACAGCGCACCTCCACCACCTGATGCGCCTCCAGCCCGGTCTCCAGCGATAGCTCCGCCAGCGCGTGCTCGATGATCAGGTATTTGTCGAGGAAGAAGTCGCCGACGACGAGGATGGTGCGGTTGGGGAAGGCGGAAAGGATCGTGTTGAGGCGACCGTGGTTCATGAACTTCCTCCATTTGCGTGACGAGTCATGAGCAACGAGTAACGAGCAACGAGTAATGCGTTCTCACTCGACACCCGTTACTCATTTTCCAGCAATCGGTGCAGCGCCGGGATCGTGGCGCGATGCCCGCCGCGCACGTAGAAGCTCTCGCCGCCGTCCGCCACCGTCCGCACCAGGATCGTCTTGTACGGGCGGTAGTAGTAGCGCGCGTCCGTCTTGGGCGCTTCATGGCCCAGGTCGTCGCCCAGTTCGAGCAGATCGAAGACCGCGGTGGTGAAGTGATTGATCTGCCGGCCCTCCTGGAAGGCGATGTTGCGCGCCATCGAGAGCGCCTTCAGGTAGACCTCTGGCCCCATGACCGCGGTGCCGAAGTTGAGGAAGACGCCGCCCTGCAGCCGCGTCACCGCCTCGGTGAAGATCAGGAAATCGCGATACGACGCCTCGCCCAACGCCGCGCCGTCGCAGTTCGGATGTTCGTGGATGATGTCATAGCCCAGCCCGATGTGCACCGTGACCGGCACGCGCAAGCGATAGCCCGCGGCGAGGATGCTGATGTCGGCGTGGGGAAAGGCCGGAAGCTGGAAGCTGGAAGCTGGTGCGTGATGCGTGATACGTGATGCGTGATCTGCTGACTTGCTGATTTGCTGATGTGCTGGCTCCTGCCCCCTGACTCCTGTCTCCTGCTCAATCGCCCGCCCCAGCGCCTCACCGTACCCCAGCCCATCGCGCACGCCTTCGGCTACGATATCGTTGATCCAGCCGGTCTCGTTCCAGAGGCCGAACTGCCCTTCCTGGATGTAGCGCGCCACGCTTTCGGTCGTCGCGCCGGCGAGCGCCAGCTCGAAATCGTGGATCGGCCCCGCGCCGTTCATGCCGACGTGGGTGACGATGCCGCGCGCCATCAGGTCGATGACGAAGGCTGAGAGACCGCTTTTGATGACATGCGCGCCCATCAGCACGATGACCGGCGCATCATTGCGCCGCGCCTGCAGGATTCGCTGCGCGATCACCGGCAGGCTGGGGTGCTCGAACGGCTCACCGGCTGCGTCGAGCGGCAGCATGTCGGCCAACGTCATGTCGTGTACGCGCTCGGCGAGGGGGTTGAGCTTCAGGCGGGAACGGTCGAATTGGGGGTAGGGCATGATTCCTCCGTGACGAGTGATGCGTGACGAGTGATACGTGAAAACCAGCCAAGCCGCGGCATTCTCACGAATCACGCATCACGTTTCACGTATCAAACAAATACGCCGTCAACGCCTCGTGCTCCCGAAAATCGGGCACGATCACGTCCGCGCCGGCCTCGATCAGCCGGTTGCGCTTCCAGGCGTCGATGCCGCTGCGCTTCGCCTCGTCGGAGGCCACGCCGACCGCGATGCCGCCGGCCTGCTTCGAGTCCTCGATCTCGACGAAGCCGTCGCCGAACGCGACGAACTCCGGCCCGGACAGATGGTTCTCGGCGATGATGCGCTCGATCAGGATCTTCTTGGAGAAGCTC
>JALOOE010000223.1 GCA_025454565.1 Anaerolineae bacterium | reverse complement strand
GTCGAGACTAAAGGGTTCACCTATGCGGGCCAGCAGTGGTATCTGGACCCGGCCAACCCAGACACGAACCGCGATGGACTGCTTGACTCGATGGAATGTCCTCCACTCATGGAGGGAGGCACGATCACCGAAGAAGTGATCAGAGATCGGTGCGACACCGACAAAGACAACGTGCCCGATCTCTTTGAGGATGACAACGACAACGACGCGGTGCCCGATCGGATCGATCTTTCACCGAACGACGTGCTGCATCGCAACGGCATCATCCACAACGGCGCAGGCCTCCAGCCGAGTGCCGCCTACAGCGGCGAACATGCCTTCCCGCTCCTGGTGAGCGGCCTCCAGCCGGGCTATCCTACATTCGTGGACCTGCAGGTGCGTCCGGTGACGGCCAAGCATCTGACCTATGCGCTGAATGTCTTGGATTGGCCGACCGGCGATGTGGACGGCCAGATTCAGCACGGTAAAGATACTACCTTCGCAACCACTGACAACCTGGATATCAAGCAAACGGACGACGAGGCAAGCAAATACGGCGATATGCGCCTGATACCGGTCATGGAAATCGAGATGACGGGCGGCAGTGTGCCCCTGAAGCTGACCGACCCGGCCATCACGATGACCGTAAGCGCAGAGCTGTCTGCCACGATTAAGCTGACGCAGCAGGCTGTGAACCACGGCAACACCGATCTGAACTTCACCTTTGCGGAATCGGGCGGCCACGATGTCAAAATTTACGCTGGTGGCTGTCCCGCGACCGGCGCTGCGCTGAAGACGTTCACCAACGTGACGAATGGCAACCAGTCCTACACCGGGCAAAGGCTCACCAGCCTGGCGGACGCCGAACACGCCATGGTGATCTCACAGGGCACGAAGTCGGTCTGCGCCAGCATCCCCAACATCATCAACGGGCCATACACCGAGAAAATGATTGACCTCTCGGTTCTGGCGCCGTACGGCATCGGCGTGCTGGAAGGCGAGGCGCAGACAAGCGGCGGCCGATCCCTGCTGGCCTACGTGCCCCTGAACCTGGCGCCCGACGCCACGGGCGGTGGCAGGACGGCGTTCCAGGCCCGCATGCTCTATTGGCCCGGCAGCGATAACAACGCCTGGACCCAGGCCCATCAGGTACGCGTGATGTGGGCCGTGCAAATGCTGACGGATGCGTGCGAGGAAGAGGGCTTCCCGCTTGACGAGAAGTACGCCGAGGAAGACCCGGAGGATTACGATAAACAGCTCAAGACCTGGTGTACAACGCATCGTACAGCGGACGAGCCGCAGGTGGTGCAACGCTATGACGAGAGCTGGTACGTGACCGGGTTGAGCGTCCGCGAGGATCACGGCCTGGATGTGGCGATCGCCTACCTGCAGCCAAACAAATACACGGATCAACTCCACCCACCCGATGATGAGGATCTCTGGTCACTGTCGTGGGGCTTGGGCCAGATGTTCGTGCCCGGCCGAGACTGCGAGACTGATCAAACGCTGCTCAACGGCAGTGCGCCTGATGCTTGTAACACGGACGGCTATCGCGACCTGGCGGCGTACGAAAACAACAGCACAGGCTCGCGCATCGGCAACACGACCATCGCCGGCCGCTTCGACGGCGCAGACAAAAACAGGAACGGCACTCCGGACAACGAAGACTATGCTAACGCCAAAGGTTGGGCGACGCAGCGCCGGGCTGATCTGCGCTGGAACATACCGGCCAATGCACTGTTCGTGGATACCGTGCGCTATCCGCACCAGGACTACCTGTCCTATATGTCAGCCACCGAAACCCCGCGCATCCTGCAGCAGTTCCCGCACTGGGCCAGCCCTACGCTGCTGTATGCGCGTGAAGAACGCTATCGCAGTGCAGGCATGGCCGCGGCCAGCCTGACAAACGATGTGCTGACGGTCAACGCCGATCCAAAGGATCACGCGGAAGAGACGGTCGCCGGCTTGATCTGGGGGCCATATCGCTACAACAGCGGTGTGGATTCGGTCAGCAACCAGGTCATCGGTTGGGAAGCGTACCCCAGTGACGAGTTCTACGGCCAACTGGGCGACAGCCTCCAATTGCGCTTCGACAGGAATTTTCCCGCGGACATCGGCTCGACCAACGAAGGTCGCGTGACCGTGGCCCGGAATTACTACATGATGCTGCTCAGCGGGGTTTCGGCGACAGTGGATATCTGCCCGGCCGGGGGGGAATGCGAGGAAGAGGGCGAATCGGATGAGGCGCTGATCAAGAGCCTCGAGGAGCTCGATGACAAGATCGCGGAGGTCGTCGGCGAGTTGGTCAAACAGATGATCGAAGTGTGGCACGAGGTCTCCCTCGAGTTCGCCCAGGTCGAAAAAAACGTAGACAACGTCATCGCAATGGTTCTCGAGGTGATCGTCGTCGGACCGGCGAAATTCGTGGGGCTCCCCTGGCTGAAGCTGTTCGATAAGCTGGGAGGGTGGGGCGGCCTGTTCACCGCGATCGGAGTGGGTATCATCGTCATAGGGGCCGCCGTCGCCATCGCGCTCAGCTTCATCCTCGGCACCGACGTTACCGACACCGAGCTGATCTCGCGTATCGTGCTCAGTGTCACCCTGGTCGTTTCGCTATTCGTGGTTGCCAGAGCGGTCGCCAAAGCGGCGACAGAACTCGCCGAGGGAGTGGGGAAGTTTGTTATGGACTCCCTCCATGGGTTCACCCACGAGCTGCACGCGCACAAAACCTTCATCATCGTGGCGTTGGTGGTCAGCCTGGTGATCACCTGGGCGGCCTTCGCCCTGGAGTGGGGGCTGGGACACATGGCGATCGGCAGCATGGCCTGGAACAACGCGCTGGTCAGCGCCATCGCTGCCTCGGTCACGACCATTCTGCTATTCACGATCTGTACAGCCCTGGGGCCCCTCGGCGAGCTCATCTGGGCGGTCATCGGATTGATTGATTCGCTCGTGGCCCTTGTATGTAACTCCTTCCTGAGCACGGAACAGCAGGAGGGCACTGCGGGCCAGTGGTTGTGTGGCGGCATCACCGGCTTGATCGCCAACTTCCTCAAGTGGAAGTGGTATAGCAGCACTATCATGGTAGATATGAGCGATGAGTCGCGCCTGCAGCTCACCAATTTCGACATCACCGATCTGACGCATCCCGAACAAGGCATCGTGGCCGGCAACGCCATCCGGTACAAGATCGCGCTGACCAATACCATCGACCTGGTGGATGTGCCTGTCAACCCGCATGAGGCGATGTGGTTCTGGCAATTCAAAGACGACAACCTGAAGAAGGCGACCTTCGTGTACAAGTGGCAGGAGGAAGAGAACGATTTCCACGATGACCTGTCGCTGGGCGACATGAAGTCGGATTGGAAGAAGACCAGCGGCGGGCGCTACTATTACGCGACGCCGGTTGACAGCGAGGAGGCCTTCCCTCTTCCGGGGACTGGCATCAACCAGCCAGTGGATCTGTACTTGTCGGAAGCCTATGCGCTGCCCGCGCAGGAATGCTGGGGCTCGGCCCTTTTCGGCCTGATTTCGGCCTGCTATATCCGCAGCGAAAAGGGAACCGCCCACTACGATATCGGGGAACAGTTGGTGTTCGATGTGCTGCCGGCTACTCTGGACGGGTTCTATGCGCTGGCGAAGGTAGGAAGCGGTTGGACCCTGGGATGGAGCCAGCAGGCTGCGATGTCCTTCGGGGCTCAGCACGATGCCGATGGCGATGGGCTCTCATTTGCGGACGATCTGGATGACAGTGCCTGGGATCACGACAGCGACGGTCTCTCAGATCAATACGAGCAGCAGACGGGCAGCAATCCCAGCGAACGAGACGGCGACCATGACGGGCTCAGCGACCAGGAAGAAGCGGTGTTGGGCACCAATCCCGCGGTCGCCGACAGCGACGGCGACGGACTGACGGACGGCGCGGAGCGCCTGCAAGTGGATATTGACGCCGATGGGCTGATTGACTCGCAGGAGAAGACCTACGGCTTCAACCCGTGGGTCCGATCTGACCCGAACGTGCTCGTCCTCAATTCCGATCTGCGTGAGCTGGCCGGCGCCGGGTTGTCAGCTACCGACGGCATTGTGAAGCCGGGCGATCGGCTGCAATACACCGCCACGGTCGAGAATAAGCTCGACCTGCGCACGGCGCAAGGGCTGCTCTCCACCGTGTCCCCAAGCATCCTGAACAACCAGGGTGTGCCGCCCAGTTCTTTTGTGCTCCAGCCGCTCCAGCAACAGATGATCACCGGGACGGTTGCCGTGTCGCAAACGGCGGCATCCGGCGTCTACAGCCTGACCCAGGTGGCCGGCGCGCTGATCACCGATTGGCAGACTATCGCCGGCGGCGCCAAGCTTTGGCTGCGCTTCGACGATCCGGCCGGGGTGACGGAGTTTACGGATAGCTCGGGACAGATTCCGCCGCATCCTGGCCGGTGTTCGTCTGCCGGCGGCTGCACCCCTGATCCGGCCGGCGGCCAGTTCGGCGGAGCCGCGTATCTCAACGGCAACGCCATGGTCGTCTCTGACGTCCAGGTTCCGCAGAAAGGTTATGCCGTATCGTTGTGGTTCAAGCTAGTCGGCGCCGGGGATCTGTTCTGGATCGCTGATCCCGACAACAGGATGCTCCTCCTCCTGAGCATTCAGCAGAACCAGATCATGTATTGGATGAAGGGCACCGACGGCAACACAAATGTGAAGTATGTCGGTTTCAACATGAATGATAACCGGTGGCACCACCTGGTGCACACTTTCGGGAGTAACATCGGCGGCCAGAAGCTCTATCTGGACGGTGTGTTGCTGGATAGCACGAGCGCCACAGCATTGTGGACGACACCGCGTCCTGGCGTCAACTTCGGCCAGTTCAAGGGTAGTATCGACGATGCGCGCATCTACGATCGTGGGCTGACGGAAGCGGAGGTTGAGGCGTTGGCGAGTCCGCTGGTGCTGCACATGGACTTTGACGCCCAGGATCGTTGGGCCGACACCTCGTCGTTCCATGTGCCAATGCAGTCGTGCGCCTATCACTGCCCGGCGCACGATGCGGCTGGAGCCACCGGCGCGGCCGCCAGCTTCGATGGAACTACCTATCTCAGCACCGCCGAGAACGCCGTCCTCGATCTTAACCACACGCCCTTCACGCTGGCGGCTCTGGTCTATCCCGTATCACGCGGCGGGGGCGATACACGCGATACCTTCCCGCAAGGGATCATCGGCCGGCGCAGCGGCACGGCGGCTGGGTCGCCGAGCCTGCAGCGCGTCGGCAACAAGATCCGTTTCGGCATGGGCACGAATCAGGGGTGGAAATCCTGGACGAGCGCGGACGTGCTGACCGAAAAAGCGTGGAGCCACGTGGCCGTGACCTTCGATCCTGAGACCGGCAGCGTCAAACTCTACGTTGACGGTGTGCTCCGGGGCGAAGACGCCACGATCTTTCACGGTCTGACACCCGCTGCGACCAGCCAGAGCCTCGATATCGGCCGGTCAACCGACGTAGGCCAGCTCGATCTCAGAGATGGGCACTGCGACGACATCAGCGACGGCGGGTGCCCACTCCATGAAGACGAGCTCTGCATGGCCGTTGACGACACGCAAGAGATATTCAACAAGGGTGACGTTGACTGCGATGAGGACTTCCATATCGACAGGTCGCTGCCCATCACCGGGAGCCTGACGTTGCGCATGTGGGAGGACGATGGCGGAGTGCGGTGCGGTCCGGTGCGCGACGATGACGACGATACCCTCAAATTCAAGTACGATAGCGATGGCGACGGCGACGACGAAGAGAACAGCACGGAGGTTTTCGACTTCGCGCGGCCGGGGACTGGGGTTGAAGTCAAGCGGAGATACAGCGGCGGCAACTCGGGCTGGTTCCATTTCACATACACCAGCAATGCCATTCCGTTCAATGGCAAACTAGACGAAGTGGCGATCTATAATCAGGCGCTCGACGCGGCCGCGGTTCAAAACCTGGCCAGCGTGATGGCCCTCTATCTGCGCCTGGATGAACCGGCTGGTTCATCGGCTTTCCAGAATAACGGCATGGAGGACACCCAGGCCAACTGCACCAACTGCCCTACCACCGGCGTTGCGGGCCGCAACAATCAGGCGGTCTGGCTCAAGAGTGCCCAGAAGAACTACCTGTTCCAGGCCAACGGCTCGATCAACCGCACGGCCAACAACCTGACCGTGGCCGCGTGGATCAAGCCGGATACGCGGTCAGGGCTGCAAGCGATCGTCGCCACAGCGCGCTATCGCAGCGCCAACGGCTTCGGCTTTTTCACCAACGGCACGGGGTTGCGCTTTTCGACCTTCGGCGTGAAGGACTACGATCTGCCAGGGGCCGGCCTCACGGAGTCTCGCTGGTATCACGTCGCCGCCGTGCTCGACACGGCCAACAAAGTGACCTTCTATGTGGACGGCGTAGCCAAGGGGTCGGTCGCGCACACAGCGGCCGGCCTCCCGGATAGCGATGATGTGCTGATGATCGGCGGCACGACCGAGCCGGGCAGCAGCGCTCCGGCATATACGTTCGACGGCCACATTGATGATGTGCGGGTATACCGGCGTGCTCTGTCGCCGGCCGCTATCCAGGGGATGATTGACCAGGCGCCCGTCTTGCATCTGCGTTTCGACGAAGGTCATGGGCCTCGGTTCGAGGACAGTGCACAAGCCGGTAATGCCGGCACGTGCACGAGCCCGCGCTGCCCGGACACAGGCGAGGCCATCCCCGGCCAGTTCGGCCTGGCCGTCAGTTTCGATGGCAATGATGATTTGGTGACGGTACCGGACAGTAATCTGTTGGATCTTGACACCGGCACGATTGGCGCCTGGGTCATGCCCACCAGCATGGGAACGGTCAACTACACACAGGAACTGATCGGCAAGTTGACCACCGCGGGCAATCAGCCGAATTATGAGCTAAATATTCTGCCGAATAGCCTGATCCCTTCTGTGAGCTGGAACTGTCCGGGCTCCGGTGATAAGCCCGTTACCAGTACGGTGCCTTTGCTCCTGAACCACTGGAATCACGTGATGGCGACCTATGACCGGCAGAGCAAGCTGCTGAGCATCTATGTGAACGGCTCTGAGAGCGGGCACATGAGCGTGAGCCGGGCTGCCTGCCCGAACACGGGTGCGCTCAGCATTGGCGGCTGGATCAATCAGCCCCAACACTCGTTCGCCGGTCGCATCGACGAAGTCGTCGCCTACCGGACAGTCCTATCGGCCCGGCAGGTGCGGGAGTTGTACGCCTACCAGGCGGGCTGGGTGGAGGATCGGCAGAGTTATAATATCACGGTGGACGCCGATACCCCGACCGTCAAGCTACCGATTGCGGAAGGCAGCTACCTGGCGAAACAGCCAAATCTTGTGACGATCACCGCCGATGATCAGACCTCCGGCGTGGCCGTAGTGACGCTTAATGCGCCCGGCGGGCCGATCAGCGCGCCGCGCTGTACGGATGTCGGCAGCACGGCGGCCTGGTGTCCCATGTTCACCCCTTCGAGTGAAGGGAAATATGCGTTCACTGCCACCGCAACTGACTGGGCTGGCAATAGCGCCACCTCTGCCAGTCGCACGCTCTATGTGGATGATGGCGCGCCCCAGGTGGGGATTGCCGGCGCCAACATGCAGCGGATCGACGCGGCGGCCAACCCGGCGCAGCCCAACACGTGGCAAGTACACCTATCCGGTTCGGCGACCGATCCGAGCGCTGGGGGGGTGGCCGGCAGCGGCGTCCCCAGTGATGGTGTGCGCGTCACCCTGGCTCGTTCGGATGGGGCCATCGTCGGTCACAGTGGGCAGGTCGCCAAGCTCTCGGGCAACACGTGGTCACTGGACTATCTTATTCCTGATGCCCGTCCATCCGGCCAATACTTGGTGACAGTGGAAGCCGTGGACCAGGTGGCGCGCCTGCCAGGCCTTGCCACCGGACAGGTAGCCCGGCACACCGGTACGGCCCAAAAACAGATCGTGGTAGACGCCGGTGGCCCGGCGGTTCAGCTTGATCGGAGCAACATCGCAAACGGCCAGATCGTTTCGGCGACGGTGGTCACCGGCGTAGCGAGCGATCGCCCGACGCCGGTACAAGTGGCCTGGACGACTGGCGCCGATGCCGGCAAAGCTGGCCTGGCGATCAGTTGCGCCGGAACCTCGACCTCCTACAAGGTCTACTCGGCCGGGGCAGGGACGTTCACCGATGGGCAGACCTATTCCTGGCGAGGCGACCTGCACCGCGGCAGCGCATGTCAAGTCCAGCTCACGACCACAGCCGCCACCGGCGGCATCAGCGGGACGATCCAGGTGTGCGGCGGCGAGATCACGAATTGGGCCGGCAATTGGAGCACGGCAAAGGATGTGGCGTTCTCAGTGGAAGCCGCGACCTGCGATCCACAGGTCGCCGTCGCAGGCGTGGGACTGGTCGAGACGGCGTTCCGATCGGTCATGCCCGGCTCAGCCTTCATCAATGAGCCATCGCCTGCCGGTGAGATCCTGCACCTGTCCTTCGACGACGGGCCCGACAGCACGGGCGCGTTGTCCTTCCGCGATGTCTCAGCCGCCAACAGCCCCGGCGCGTGCAGCGGAGATAGCTGCCCGGCTACGGGGCAGATCGGCCATCTCGGCGGCGCCGCACGGTTCGATGGCGTCAACGATGTGGCGACCGTAGCTGCGGTTGCCGGCCAGGGGACAACCGACACCATGTCCATCGCGGTCTGGATCCGGCCGGAGGGGCCGCCGACCAAGCATGGCACATTTATCGCGCGAAAGAATCTGTGGGAAGTGGCGCGCTTCGGCGATGGACAGATCGGCTGGGCCTTCAATACGGGCACGCAGTATCATTGGTACGGCACCGGTTACAAGGCGCCGCTTGACCAGTGGACGCACGTCGTGGTGGTCTACGACGCAGGCAACGTCCGCACCTATATCAACGGGGCGCTGGTCCACACGCTCACGCTCTCCGGCAGCATCTCCAATGCCAACACCCTGGCGATCGGCTCTCACCCGACGGAGGGGGAGTTCTTCACCGGAATGATCGATGAAGTGCGTCTCTTTGGCCGGGCGTTATCTCCCGACGAGATTAAG
>JALOOE010000222.1 GCA_025454565.1 Anaerolineae bacterium | reverse complement strand
GGCAGCGCAAGCGGTTCGCCGTGCCGCAAGGGATGACCGGTTGGTGGCAGGTGAATGGCCGCAGCGACAAACCGATGCACCTGCACACTGAAGAAGATCTGTACTATATCCAGAACTACTCGCTGTTGCTCGACCTACGGATTCTGTGGCGGACGTTAGGGGCTGTCTTCAAGCGCAGCGGGGCCTGCTGAAGCAGCTACATCTGCGCCACGCAGGAGTACCAGAACTAGCCGAGCGCGTTCTGCCATGAGCGCGCGCCCCGCTCAGGCGCTCACACCCGCCCATGCCGCTCCAGACAGCGCCGCGCTGGTTTTTGCCGAGGAAGATTCTGATTGAAGGCTTGTAGTAATGAAGACGCCGAAAGGCCGAAAGAGTTCCGAAGTTTCCAGCTTTTCATTTTCAGCTTTCCGGGTATAATACGATCTCAGATCCCAGTCCATTTCTATCGTAAAGTGAGACCTCATCCGCTTGCAGTCGCATCTGCACCCAAGAGGGAGGAATGATGCTGCACGTCGAAAACGCGACGCAAAACAGCGTGCTGGTCGACCGCGGCCGCGTGGCCAACAACGCCTGGACGCGCTTCAAGGGGCTGCTGGGGGTGCGTGATCTGCCCGAGGGGGACGGGCTGGCGATCATGCCATGCAAGGGAGTCCACTGCATGTTCATGTCGATCCCCATCGACGTGGTGTATGTGGGCGACGGCGATAAGGTCGTGGCGCTCGACCCGGAGATGAAGCCGTGGGCGGTCGGCAAGATGTATCGGGCCGCGCGCTATGTGATCGAGCTGCCCGCCGGAACCATCGGCCGCACCGGCACCGCGATCGGCGATCAGCTCAGTGTCACGCATTGACCTGAAACGCACGTGCCCGACAAGCCCAACGCGCGGAGAGCAGCCATCAGCCGCGGGCTTCGTGCTCGTCCGCGTCGCAATCCCGGTTTGGCAACTCAATCCATCAACAGCCCGCCGTTGACCTCGATCGTCTCGCCGACCAGGTAGCGGCTGGCGGCGCTCGCCAGAAAGAGGACGACCTCCGCCACCTCGGCGGGCGTGCCCATGCGGCCGATGGGCACGTCGCGCAGCAGGCGCTCCGCTTCATGGGGGTTGTAGCCGACCACCATCATGTCGGTGTCGATGCGCCCCGGCGAGACTGCGTTGACGCGGATGCCATGCGGGATCGCCTCTTTCGCCAGCGAGCGGGTCAGCGCCAGCAGTCCGCCCTTGGCCGTGGCATAGTGCGCGTGAAACGCCGAGCCGCGGCGGCCTGAGATCGACGCCATGTTGATGATCGCGCCCTGCCTGGCTTCCATCATGGCAGGCAGCGCCGCGCGCGCGCAATAGAAGGCCGAATACAGGTTGGCGCGCAGCACGCGCTCCCATTCGGCGTCGCTGATCTCGACGAAGGGCCGCCGCGGGAACTCCCCCGCATTGTTCACCAGGATGTCGAGCCGGCCATGTTGGGCCAACACGCCCGCCACCAGCGCGGCGGCCTGATCGCTCTGCCCCACGTCGGCCTGCACCGCGCGCACCGACCCGCCGTTCTTGCGCCCCTCCTCGCAGACCGCCTCGGCCGCCACCCGATCCGCGCGATAGCAAAAGGTGACGTGGCAGCCGAGCTCGGCAAAAGCCAGCACGATCGCCCGCCCGATGCCGCGCGACCCGCCCGTCACCAGCGCGACTTTGCCGGCGAACTCGTCCCCCCAACGCCCAACACCCACTCGCGCATCGTCCATCGTCTATCCCGCTCCGCTTCGGGGACTATAGTCGTCCGTCTTTCGTCCTTGGTCCTTCGTCATTCGTCGGCGTTGGCCAGTGCCCGGAAGCTCTCCCGCAGCGCCGGGTAGAGCCCCACATACACCTGATACAGCGCGTCATAGCGGGCGCGCCGCGCCGGATCGGGCGCGAACTCGCGCTCGACGCGCACGACGCGGCGCACGGCTTCCTCGAACGATGCGTACACTCCCGTCGCCACGCCAGCGGCCAGCGCATCGCCCAGCGGCGCGCCCGTGGCCGCGCGCGGCAGCCGGATCGGGACCTGCAGCACGTCCGCTTTGATCTGGTTCCAGACCGCGCTGGCCGCGCCTCCGCCGACGCACGCCAACCGTGCGATGTCGAAACCGCTGCCGGCGGCCGTCTCCGCGTTGTGACGCAAGCCGAACGCCGCTCCCTCCATGATGGCGCGCACCAGGTCAGCCTTCTTCGTGGCCAGCGACAGCCCGAAGAAGACGCCGCGTGCCGCGCTGTCCCAGATGGGCGAACGCTCGCCGAACATGTAGGGCAGGAAGATCACGCCATTGGCCCCGGCCGGGCTGGCTGCCGCCTCCTGGCTGAGCAGGTCGAACGGATCGACGCCGAGCAGCGGCGCAGCAAGCCGTTCGGCCTCACCGAGTTGGTCGCGGAACCAGCGCAGGCTGCCGCCGCTGGCCACCAACGCGCCGACCACCAGGTAGTGTCCCGGCACGCCGTGCACCAGCGGGATCAGCGCCTCGCCCAGGTACGGCTCGTCGCTGCAGATCAACAAGACGGTGGATTGGCCCGTCATCTCGACGGCATCGCCGGGGCGCAGCAGCCCGGCCTCGACCGCCGCGGCCGTGCCGTCGCACATGCCGGCGATCACCGGCGTGCCGGGCGCCAGGCCGGTCGCCGCGGCCGCGGCAGACGTCACCGTCCCCACCACCTCGGCGCATTGCCGGATCGGCGGCATCTGCGCCAGATCGAGGCCCATCCGGCCGGCCAACGGTTCAGCATAGCGCAGGCGCCGGCTGTCAAAGAAGAGGGTCAATGGCCCGTGCGACACGTCCATGCAGATCGCGTCGCACAGCTTGTGGATGAGATAGCCGTTGGCCTGGAGCAGGGCATGCGTCCGGCGATAGGTCTCCGGCTCGTGCTCCCGGAGCCACAGCCACTTTGGAGCGAGGTAGTAGGGATCGATCCGCCCGCCGTTGACGCTCGCGATGGCCTCGGCGCCGACGTGCGCCCGGAGCCACGCGCACTGGGCCTCGGCGCGGCGGTCGAGCCAGAGCAGTGCGGGGCGCAGCGCTGCGCCGGTGCGATCCACCGGCACGACGCTCGGCGCCTGGCCGCTGACGCCGATACCGGCGACACCGCGCGGATCGGCGCCGGCCGAGGCGAAAAGCTGCGGCAGGATGGCGCACGCGGCGCGCCACCACTCCTCAGGGGCCTGCTCGGCCCAGTTCGGATGCGGGTAGACGGTGGGGTATTCCTGACTCGCCTGGCTCAGGATCGTGCCATCCGCGTCGAAGAGCACGGCCTTCAGGCTGGTGGTGCCGACATCGATGCCGAGGAGGAGAGTAGAAGACATCGTCACTCCGCACTCAGGCCATGAGCTCCAACATCCCCAACTGGACGCGAGCGGCCTGCTCGACCTTGCTCATATCGCCCGGAGTCAGATGCCCGACCTGATTGCTTAACCGCAATTTGCTCACCGTCGTCAATTGATCGGCAAGCGCCTTGTGCGTTATCCCGTTGACGTTCACGATTGCTTCGCTCGGATAGACACGGCCGGTATTCGTAGTCAATGGAACGACTTGCACCCGGTTGAGAAATCGGTTCGCAGCATCGTTGGAAATGATGATCGCAGGCCGCTCCTTTTTGATCTCGCCGCCGACCGATGGTTCGAAGTTGACCCACCACACATCACCGCGCTTCATCGCTGACGTCTCCCACAGTGGCCTCAGCCCATTCCAGTGCTTCCTGTTCGCGTGCCTCATCCTGCGCCATCTGCTGATAGGCGGCATCCAGATTCGGAAAACGCACGTAGGGCTGCACCAGAGTCTCGATGAAGCGGCTGATGCGCCGCGGCCCGATCACAGTCTGAAGGCCCTCGTAGACCTGCTCATCGATGGTGATTGTCAGCTTCTTCTGCATGTTACACCTCGATCACTGCACGTATATTACACGTATAATAACCGTGCGTGTCCAGTCTGTCAAGCGTCGCACTGCCCGATCATCCCAGATTGCTCGAGTCGGGGTCGCCCTGAATCAGAGGCGCGTCCGCATACTCGAGAAGCCTGTCATCCCGATCCGGCTGACAGCCGGGTGGCTTCCTCCAAGAATGCCCGGATGTTACCCAGCGGCGTCTCCGGCATGATGCCGTTGCCCGCTGCCAGCATGAAGCCGCCCTCGGGGCGGCGAAAGACGCGGGCGATCTCCTGCACGCCCGCGCGCACCTCCCCCGCCGTGCCTTCCGGGAGCAAGTGCTGCACGTCCAGCCCCACCAGGAAGGTGATCCGGCCGCCGAAACGGTCGACGACCTCCTGATAGTCCATCGTGTGCGCCTGGATCGGGTGGATCACATCCAGGCCGATGTCGATCAGATCACCGAGGATGGCCTGGATGTTGCCGCACGCGTGCAGCCAGAAGTGCAGGCCGAGAGAATGGCACTCCGCAAAGAGCTCGGCGTAGAGCGGCTTGAGCGCGCGGCGAAAGACGGCCGGGCTCATCATGAGCGCGCGCTGCGAGCCCAGGTCATCCGAGGTGAAGATGCCGTCGACGCCAGCCGCCGCAAACTCCCGGATCACCTTCACGTGATGATCGAGGATGGCCTGGCTGAGCCGTTTCAACTCGGCCGGATGCTCGATGAAGTCGAGCAGCACGTTCTGCATGCCGCGGATCGCCCACAGCCGCTCATAAAAACAATACCACCAGTGACCGAGAACATACTGATTCGGATGACTTCGCACCATGGCCCGCGCCGCATCGAACGCGCCCACCTGCCGGTCGATCTTCGGAAACTCCGCCAGGTAGGCATCCAGATCGCGCCAGTCCGGGAGCTGGATACGCGCGTCCAGGCTCGTCCCTTCCGGGCTGGGGCTGCCGGAGAACGCCCAGCGGTAGTCCGGGTCGGACGTGGGCGACTCGTATGCGCCGGGGACGGTGTAGGTGGCGACGCGCACATCCTCCGGGATATCCGCGCCGATGTCGAGCAGTTGCGTCCCGTACTTGTCCCAGGTGCCCTGCCCCCACCACTTATGGAAGGTGAGCGGCACGACGTCGCTCCCGCGGCGCTCGACCACGCCCCGCACCACGTCTTTGGTATATGGCTCACGGATCATCAGGACGATTCCTCCAGAAGCACTTCGGGGTTTGCACAGTTCACCGGCTTCTCGCCGGCAGACCAGGCCGCGATATCGGCGCACACCAGCGCTGCGGCCAGGTGCACCGATTGCTGCGAGCAGCCGGCGATATGCGGCGTCAGGGTGACGTTCGGCAGCCGGAGCAGCGGCCAATCGGGGGGCGGCGGCTCCAGCGCGAAGGTCTCCAGCCCGGCCCCGGCGAGATGGCCGTCGGCCAACGCGCGATAGAGCGCGTCGTAGTCCACCATCGGCCCGCGCGCGGTGTTGATGAAATACGCGCCACGCTTCATGCGGCGGAACTGCGGCTCGCCGATGAAGCCGCGCGTTTCGGGCGTGACACGCGCGTGCAGGCTGACGATATCCGACTCTGCCAGCAGCGCATCCATCTCCCTCACCCGCTCGGCGCCCTGCGCGGCAAAGACCGCATCGGCCACGTAAGGATCGTAGGCCAACACCCGCACGCCGAACGGCCGCAGCAGGCCCGGCAGCAGCGAGCCGATGTGGCCGAAGCCGATCAGTCCCACCGTCTGCCC
>JALOOE010000221.1 GCA_025454565.1 Anaerolineae bacterium | reverse complement strand
CGCCTATGCCCAGGGGCCGCGGAATGCCCGGTTCATCTATCTATGCTGGGGCGCCTGGGGCGAAGGCGGCTGGCAGCACTATCGGCGCGCCAAAGTGCCGCTGAGCGGACTCGCTCCGACTGTCGTCGAGCGAGCGATCAGTGCGGGGCGACCGGTCCGCGCGCGTATCCGTATGTCGGATGCGCGCGGCGAACCGGTCGCCGCGACCCTTAAGCCAGAACAGGTGCAGTGGTTGGCGTAGTGTCTGGCAGATCGGTTCACTACTGTGAGCCGGTGTCGATGATTCGATACACAACCCCACCGGAGTGATCGGCGACGTAGCTCTCGCCAGTTTCGTCTTCGCCAAATGTGGCAATGGTGAACGGCGCGTCGTAGAGCAAGCGGCTCTGCCAGGCGTTCCCCGCGCGACGGAGGCCCCAGATCTTTCCGTTGCAGTAGTCCGCGTAGAAATAGATCCCATGTATCCGGCCATACTGCGCGCCACGGTAGACAACTCCGCCCGTGATCGAGCAGCCTTGACCGTGGTCATATTCAACGATGGGGAGCGTCAGGCCGGTGGTCTGGCAATTCGCCGGATTGTAGCAGTGAAAGCCCTCCATGAGTCGCCAGCCGTAGTTCTCGCCACCCGTGCTGGATGTCGCTTGAAAGTTCACCTCCTCATACAGGTTTTGCCCTACGTCGCCGATGTACATGTCACCCGTCAGCCGGTCGAATGCGAAGCGCCATGGATTGCGCAGGCCGAGCGCCCAGATTTCGTCGCGATACGCTGGTGACCCAACGAACGGGTTGGTGGCAGGAACCGTGTACGTGGCAGGATTGCCAGTTTCCACATCGATCCGCAGCATCTTGCCCAGCAACTCGGCGGGGTTTTGGGCACGGTTTTCGGGATCGCCGCCTGAACCACCGTCCCCCATGCCGATATACAGGTAGCCATCATTCGGCCCGAACGCCAGTTGCCCGCCGTTGTGGTTCGAGTAGGGTTGGATAACGGACAGCACCACCTGCTCGCTGTTGGGGTCGGCAATGTCGGGAGTGGCAGTCAGCCGATAGCGTGCTATCACGGTGTTCCCGGCGCTATCGGTGTAATTCACATAGAAATGTCTCTTCTGCGCATAGTCTGGTGGAAATGCGACGCTGAGCAGGCCACGCTCGCCACAGCAACTGACGCGCTGTGTGATGTCCAGGAAGGGAGTGGCCTGCAACACGCCGTTCTTGACAATCCGGATGCGACCGACCTGTTCTACGACGAAGATCCTGCCGCTGCCATCGCCGGCATGCGTGATGTGCACCGGCGAACTCAACTCGCTGACCAGCGGCGTGAGGGCGAGGGCCGGCCAGCTTGGGCCGAAGACGATGGGCAAGTAGCTTCTCGGTTGCATCTGAGCTGGGGGGTTGGGGTCTTGCGCTGGCGAACTCATCACCAGGCTCGGAGCAAAAACCGCTGCCCCAAATGTGGCGATCAGCAGGAATGCTCCGGCGAGTATCGCGATACGTTGCATGATATTCTCCCGTCAGTAATTTATCCAACTCTACAACTTCTAACGGGGGAGACCGGAAGTGGTTATGGGCGCGATGGCCCACTGCCATACAAACAGGTAGCTCGTCGGTACCGGCAAGGTCGGCTCCACGATACTGCCCAAGCCCATGCCGCTGACCGCATCGGCGGGGTGGCCGTCAGCCGGCGCAGCACGATAGGCCGGCGCGACGGCGAACAACGGGAAGTCGGCCGCGTACGGCTCGCTCGGCTTGGCCTCGGTGACCAGTGTAGCGAACGCCTGAGAGCCGTCCACCGAGGTCACTTGGATCGGGACACCCGCCTGGCGCAGACCTGCGTCGTCCCGGGCATCGACGAAGAGGTGGTGCTTGCCGGCAAACGGCATCTCGTCTTTGTCGTACCACTCTCCCTTCACCAGGCGCCAATAGCCTTGCCCCGGCGCTACCTGTGCGGGGATCAATACCGTCCCGCGCTGATCCAGCCGGGAATCCCAGATACGGTCGGTGGGCGTGGGCAGCGCAGTGGGGGTCGGCGTCGCGGACGCGGTGACCGTTGCGCTTGGCGTGCTGAAAGGCGTCGCGGTATCCGTTGGCACTACACCACCCGGTGTGGGAGTAGCGGTCGGCGTGCCTTCTTCGGTTGGCGTGGGTGATGGGGTCGGGGTGGTGTCGGGCGCGATGGTCCACTGCCAGCAGAAGCCGTAGCTGGTGTGGACTTTGAAGCCCGGTTGTTCAATGCTGCCCATGCCCATCCCGCTCACAGCGTCGGCCAGGTTGCCGTCGGCAGGTACAGCTCGATACGCCGGCGCGACTTCATTCATTCGGAAGCTGGCCGCGTAAAGCTCGCCCGGCTTGAGTTCGGTCGTCAGGTCCGCAAAGACCGCCAGACCGTCCAGCGAGGTAATCTGGATCGGCATTCCGATCTGGCGTTGCATGGCGGTATCCACCGTATCCACAAAGATGTGGAGCTGACCTGCGAACGGGGGCTCGTTTTCGGCATACCAAACGCCTTTGACCAGCCGCCAATAACCCTGACCAGGCTGTACCTGCGCCGGGATGAGAATCGTCCCGCGCTGGTCGAGTCGGGGATCCCAGTCCCGTCCGATCGGAGTCGGTACGGCGCTGGGCGTGAGCGTAGCGGTCGGGGTCGGCGTGCTGGTTGGCGTGCTGGTTGACGTGGCAGTTGGCGTCGCAGATGGCAGCGCAGGGGGGCCAAAGACCACCGGCAGGTAGACGCGTGGCTGGAGATCGGCAATATCAGTCGCCCACTGCGTCCCTGTCGCAGTGTCCGGCGCGTATGTCGCTGCGAAGGCCGCAATCAGCAAGAGTACCCCGAAAAGCGCCACATAACGTCGCATTGCGTTCCTCCCCTTGGCAGCTCCGGCCGCGGGCGTTTCGTCTCGCCGGGTGCACCTCAGTATTGCGTCACCTCGCCTCCGGCAATCGAGCGCACCTCACCGGGCCCCAAGTCGAGCGGAAAGTCTCGGCCGGCCTCGATGTCACCGGCTGTTGTGAACGGCCCCCTGTTGGGCCAGAAGCCCTTCTCTTCTTTATCGCTGAACGTAAGCCGCGAGATCACTTTGGCGCCTTTGTAGCCGTATAGCCACGGCAGGATCATGCGCAGAGGCGCGCCATGTGTGGCCGGTAGATAGGTCCCGTTCATGTGTGTGGTGAACAGCGCACCGGCGCGCTGTAACTCCGTGATAGCGACCGACTCCCAATAATCGTCTATGCAATCGAAGCGTACGTGCGTTGCCGCCGGTTTGGCGCGAACCAACGCCGCCAAGTCGTTGTAGATGAAGCCGCCCCAAGTCGCTCGGCTCGACCAACCTTCGACACAGGCCATGCGAGTGTTCTGTTCATGATACGGGAGGTCGCGCCGGATATTGGCGAGGCTCAATATCGCAGGGGCGTCGACCAGCCCTCCGATGGCGAGCCGCCACTGCTCGCGGTCGGGCGCGGGAAAGGCCTTGTAGTAGCGGACGAAAAAGCGTGCGGTGTCTTCATTGCGCAGCGTGGTGCCCGGCTCAATCAGTGTGGTCGGTTCCGCAGTGGGATAGGGTATGGGCGTGATCGCCGCAGCAGACGGTGCAGGCGGCGAGGTCGGAGCCGCGGTTGGGGAAGCAGCCGGCGCCGGCGTGATTTCTGGTGATGAGATGATGGGTTGCACGCAGGCTGCCAGGCTCACACCAGCGAGCCCAGTTGCGCTCAATCGCAGGAAGTGCCGTCGATTCACGGTGGTGTCTTTCTTGTCGGCTGAATTTCTTACGTGCTGCGCGACGGCGCACGGAGACCGCGCCGATATCAGAGTCGCGCTGCCGACGCAAGATGGATAGGTGGGGGCTGGCAGATAGGATACAGTGCTCGAATCAGTGTACGGGCATTTCCAGGATTCTGTCCCAGGCCTCGAGTACGTCCGCCAAATCACCAATGGTTTGGATGCGCGCATCCGGGATGATTTCGGGGTCCTCCTCTACGCGAAAAGGGGACGCGAGAAGCACGGCGCGCATGCCGATCTTCTGCGGCCCGGCGACGTCTACCGCGAGCTTATCCCCGACGAAGACGGCCTCGGCCGGCGCCACATCCAACCGGTCGAGCGCCTGGCGGTAGATGGTCGGGTGCGGCTTGACCATTCCGAAGACGGAGGAATAGACGCGCACGGGCAGATACTCCAGCATGCCGTAGCGCGCCAGGTCAGCGTCGTGCATGGCTGGCGACCAGGAAGTGTTTGAAACCAGGCCCAGACCCCGGCCCTGTTCGGTCAGCTCGAGCAGCACCGCCTGGGGGTCCCCCTCAACCGGCTTCGCGACCGCCGAGACGGCGCCATAGTACGCGGCCAAACCGGCCTCCCAGGCTTCATCTGGCAGACGAACGTCTAGTGCCTGCAGCCCCTCCTCGATGATGTTTTCGGCTGTATTGGCATAATGCGTGCGCGTGGCCTTGGCTTCCTGCGCGGCTGCCATCCTGCCGACGGCCCGGACGGCAAGCTCGGGATCCGGCACTCTGCCGCCTGCCTTCGCCGCCGCTGCGAGAAACGCGCGCAGCGCGGCAGCATTCAGCGCGTCCATCGAGAATTCCGGCGGCTGATCGTAGTGCAGCAGCGTGCCGCCGAGGTCAAACAGGACTACTTGGATTGGGGGCATGGGTTCCTCACTATCTCCTCCACACATCGACTGTGGCTCATTATAGCCCGTGTGAAGCCAAAAGACAATGGCTCCGCGCTCAGGCCGCGCATCAACTCGCGCCGGCGGCCGGTCGGCTCTGTTCGAGATAGGCGCGGACTTTGCGCAAGTTCACCACCTGAGATTCAGCGGTGTCGACGACCAGCCGCTGGTCGGTGAGCCGTTCGAACCGTCCCCGATCCTGCTGAAACGTCTGCCAATCGCGCGTCCGATATTCGGGCAGATCTTGGCCGCGGTGCTCGATCCGTTGGCGCAGCAGTCGCTCATCGGTGCAGATGCACTCGATCAGCCGCAGTTCGGCCTTCGTGGCGCGCGCCACTACCTTGATCCGATCTCGGAAGGTCTGGTACGCCGCCGGGCTGTCCACCACGACCGACAAGCCGAGGGTCAGGTTGTCGCGCGCCAGATCGACCAGCAGCTCGTATGACAGCGCGCCGGCCAATCGGGACAATGCGCCAGCCGTCTGACCGTTCTGCTCCAGGTCCGACTCTCCGATCAGGCGCATGGTGCAATCCTTGATCGTATCCTTGTCCAGGTAGACCGCACGTAACTCACGCGCCAGTGCGCGCGCCAGGCTGCTTTTGCCGGTACCGGGCAGACCGGCGAAGACGACAAGCTGAGGATCGGCCATTGCGCCCTCCTGCGTGTTGAAGGTTGAAGGTTGAAAGAGCAACCTTCAACCTTCAACTTTCAACCCGTAACCTCGCAACGCCCTCAGATGCTGATGCCGAGCCGGGCCAGGATCAGCACGATGGCGGGTGCGATGAAGATCGCGGGCAGCAGATTTGCCGTGCGGATGCGCTTGATATCAAGCAAGATGAAGCCGATGCTCAGGATCACGATGCCGCCGGTGGCTGTCATCTCGATCACCCAGGGCGTATCTCGCGTCACGCCGCCCAGCGCGGCGCCGAAAATGATCGCAAGCAGGCTGATCGCGCCCTGGAAGCCCAGCACCGTGGCTCCCGATAGGATGACACCCGCGCCGAGCGACGCTGCCAACGCCATCGCTGTGAAGCCGTCCAGCGTGGATTTGATCGCCAGCAGCGTGGTGTCAGCCATCAGCCCGTCCTGGATGGCGCCAAGGATCGTCAGTGGCCCCACGCAAAAGACCAGGCTCGCTGTGACGAAGCCCTGAGCAATCGTGGCCTTGCCCGCACCCCCCTCGCCGAACCGTCCGCCAAGCCGCACCTCGAACCAGCGTCCCAGGCGCTCCAGTGCGTCCTCGATGCGTAAGCCTTCGCCGATGATCCCGCCGATCAGCACACTGAAGAGCGGGATGAGGATGTTCTTGGTTTGTGTTGCCATCGAGATGCCCAGGACGATGGTGATCAGGCCCAGGCCGTTGAGCACCGTCTGGCGGGTTTTCTCAGGCAACCGGTTGCCCAGCAGGACGCCAATGATCCCGCCGACGAGAACAGTGACTGTGTTCAGGAGTGTTCCGGTGATTGGAAAATGCATTGTGTAAATCAGCGCACGGTGAATCGGCAAATGGCGTCAGGCTTCAACGCACAGGCATCTCACCCGGTTGGCGCACCGAGCACGGTCAGCCGTCGGGGCAAGACATTGATTTCCAGACGACGGGCATCGGATCGAAAGAGCTCGCCATCCAGATGCACCGGGACGCCATCGGGCGCTTCTATGACCAGGTTCGGCGTGCGGGCCGCGGTGACATATTGCGTGTATGATATATGGTTGCCGCTCATCGCATGGAACAAAAGCCAAGCCATTATGCCGACATTGGGCGCATGACCCACGATCAGGTCGAGCTGGCCGTCGTCCAACTCAGCGCCCGGCGCGATCTTGAAGCCGGCGGCGGTGCGTCCACCGTTGGCAACCGACACCAAGTTGAGGGGCCGGCTGATATCGCTGCCATTGAACCGAACAGTCATCTCCCAACCCTGCTTGTAGCGCGGCATCACACGCAGCGCGGCAGCCAAGTAGAGCGTGAACCCGCGCAGCCACTCGATGCGGAGGCTTTCGGTCAGGGCCGCAGCCTCGAACCCCGCGCCGAGGTGGTTGAGAAAGAGCTCGGTGCGACCGGTTTCGTCGGTCACTTGCCCCAGGTCGACCGCACGTCGGTGCTCCTGCAACACCATGTGGCAGGCGGCCTCCGGATCGTTCAAAGGGAGGCCCAGTCGAGCGGCATAGTCGTCGCCGGTGCCAAGCGGGATGATGGCCAACGTGCCGGCCGGATGCTCGCTCTGCCACTCCCCACTGGTGCAGGCTGCTTGCGCCAGACCCTGGAGGACCTCATGCGCCGTGCCGTCCCCGCCTACCGACACCACGGTATCCCAGCCGTCAAGCCGGGCCTGACACGCCAGCCTCATCGCATCGCCGCGGGCGGAGGTTTCCACCAAGTCATAATGCGCGCCCGCCCCGTCGAGCACGCCGCGTAGGATCGGCTCAGCGCGCGCGCCGCTCCCGCGGCCGGAATGGGGATTCACGATCACTTTGTAGCTTCGGTTTGCTGTCCGTATCAACTGCGCATCCTGAGCCGACTGAATCAGAACCTAAGGATACCATGATGGCGAGAATGGGGCAAGCGCCTGATGTCCGAACGCATGTCATCCCACAGGCCCTCGAGTCATCCCCAGCAGCCGATCCAGGATGCGTTCCCCGTCGGCCCGCAGCCCGTTGTGCTCGTACTCGTTGGTCACCCAGGTCTTGATCCCTTGGATAGTTGCCGCGGTTGCTTCGGAAAACGCCCGCTCGACGTACATGTCGTCGTAGTAGATCGCGGCGGCGACTGGCACGGTGTTGGCGCGCAGCTTTTCGGCATCGTACAGCCGCGGCCAGCAATCGTGGCGCGCCAGGATCTCCGCTGCCTCACGCAACGACCGCAGGTAATCGTATTCCTCGAACATCCAGGGGTAGACCATCTCGCCAGTGAAGAGGACCGGGCCGTCGCCTGCCGGGTCGAATGCCGGATACTCCGTCCGGATCCTTTCCGCCGACCAGTTCGACGCCTCTTCCTGGCAGTATTCCGCCTCATGTAACAGCGCATAGATTGGGTTGGTATCGAATGCTGAGGCGTTCTCGACGCCGCGCAGGAACGCGTAGCTGAGGTCACGACCGCCGCGACCCACCACAAACGCGGTCTCCAGCAGATAATGCACCTTCTCAAAACCGTCACTCGCGCCGAACGCGATGCCCAACTGCTGAAATCGGCGCGGTGACAGTCGCCCACCGCCCGGCAGACGCACATCATGCACCGACAGATAGTCCGTGATCTTTCGCGCAAGATCGGCATCCGCCGGATAGCGCTCGAAGTAGCGCCGGTTCTTCACCAGCACCCGCTGATAGGTCGCGCGGTAGATGTCGTCCGCATGGCGATCGAGGGGCGGTAGCCCGCCGGTGATGATCGCCCCAGCCAGCCCCTCCGGCGCGGCCGACAGGTAACGCGTCACGCAGAAACCGCCGAAGCTCTGGCCCAGCACGGTCCAGCGACCGGCCTCCCCCAGCCGTTGCCGCCGGATCGATTCGGCATCGCGCACGATGTTGTCCTGCCGAAAATGCATCAGATAGGCGGCCTGATCTGCGGGCGAATCGAAGCGCGCCAGCGTCTGGTGCGTGACCGGCGAACTGCGCCCCGTGCCGCGGCCATCGAGAAGAAGAACGCGGAACTCCTGAAGCGCGCGCTTCAGCCAACCGGAGTTCGTCTCAGGCCGCGGCGCGCCGAAGCCTGGCCCACCCTGGAAGAACACCAACCAGGGCAATTCGGCGTCCCCCTTCCCCGCTGCCACAACCTCGCGCGCGAAGACGCTGATCTGCTCACCTCCGGGCTGGGCGTGATCGAGCGGGACGATGAATTCGTGCTCCCTGAGAATCAGATCGGGAAGCCATGATGTGCGTGTTTGCATGACGCGAACTCCTCATTCGTGATCGCCTTGATTATACCCGATCCTCAGGAGAGACCGGTTTTGGCGCCGGACGCGTCCGGCG
>JALOOE010000220.1 GCA_025454565.1 Anaerolineae bacterium | reverse complement strand
CACCGAGTCTTCGGCGGCCGCGCCTTTGATGCACACAAAATCCGCGCCGATGCGGTGCATGATGTAGGCGCCGCCGCCCAGGCTGGAGATGTAGAAGCCTTCCCATGCGGGGGAGTAGCCGGTGAAAACCAAGCGCCGCGTGCCGGGGATGCGCGACGCAGCCAGCGGCCCACCGCCCCAGGTCAGAATTTCCGGGTCGGCGCGATTGGTGCGCCGGCGCTCATCATCATAGCGCACCCAGCCGTAATCTACGGGGCCGACGATGCGCGGGTCACTGACGGGCAAAATCTGGAACTCGCCGCCGGTCAGATCGACGACGAGCTCGCGTTGCATCAGTTCACGCGTCATACCGGAGCATCCACCCCTTCGGCATCAGGTTTCGGTTCTGTTGTGGCCGGCGTGAAGCGCACGGCCTGCTTCAGCCGCTCTGGCGCCACCTTGTTGGCCTTGCCGCAGTGCGGACATTGCAGCAACGCATGCTTTTGGCCTTCGCTGGCGGCCAGAACGGTCTGTATCTCTTCAGTCGTCGGTGTGAACCGCCGAGAGCACTTAGCGCACGTGATCGCTAACATGACACTCTCCCATCCATCGCGAATCTGCAGATTCGCCGCTTCGCTGCGTGTTAGGCCGCGGCTTCTGTCTGCCTGCATGGCGCAGACTCCGGGAAGCGCTCGGTTAACGCCAGGAAGTCATCGCTCTGGCCCAGAACCTGCCAATCTAACACGGTTGTCACTTGTGTATCGATGACACCGGGCGTCGTACGCACCCAACTCATGGTGTAGCCGGTCAGCGCTGCCGTGCGCTCGCCCAGCAACAACAGCATCAGGTCGGCTTCGGTGGAGTGCAGTGTCTTGAACACCCACACCACCTCGACCTCTTTGTGCTTGGGCAGGCGAATGAGCGCCTCGAAGGCCGCGCGATCGCTGCCCGGCTGCGTTTTCACTTCGACAGTGGCCGCAGCGCGACGATCCCACAGCGCACCTTCGATGGCAATATCCATCAGCGCGTCGGCGCACACCACGCCGTCGAACGCCAATCGCGCGGTTGTACCGCGTACACCCGGCACAGTGCGGATCACATCCACCAGGAAGTCGTCGAAGCGCCCCAGATCATCTACCAGACAAACCACGCGCAGGTCGGCGCGCTCGCGCAGCCAATTGACCCACAGCGGAGTGATACACTGATCTCGAGAATCCGATAAGTGCTCCAGCAAGCCCTCACGGGCGATTTCATCTTGACCCGAATGAATATCGATGTCGATCACAGCCAGCGTCGGTTGCATCAGGCGGCTCCTCTCAATAAGGCACTCACAGGGTGACTATCTTAGCACGTTTTGCGCCGCGCACCAAAGCCGCACGGCTGAATTGCCGTCATGCGCCTTTTCCTCTCCAATTGAAAGGATGTATAATGGCACTGTGTTTCAGGTGACCGCTGGAGTGGTGATGCCTCGAGAGACTTTCCAGGCACAACTGAACGCCTTGACCGAGCAACTGCTCCGATTGGGTGCGATGGTATCCGATGCCCAGGAGCGGGCGGTTCGGGCGTTGGCCGAGCGCGATGAGGATCTGGCGCGCGACGTGATCGCGCACGACCCGCAGATCAACCAGATGCAGCACGCGATCGAGGATCAGAGCCTCTTCCTCATCGCCAGCCAGCAGCCGGTGGCGCGCGATCTGCGCACGATCTTCGCGGTTGCCTCCATCGCGTCCGACCTGGAGCGCATGGCAGATCACGCCAAGGGCATCGCCGTGTTGGTTACGCGCATGGCCGATCAGCCGCTGCTGAAACCGTTGATCGACATCCCGCGCATGGCCGAGATCGGTCGCCGGCTTTTGCGAGGGCAATTGCAGGCCTTCACCTGCTGCGACACTGAGGCCGCTCGCGCGCTCGCCGCCCAGGATAACGAAGTCGACCAACTCGAGGATCAGGTGTTTCGTGAGTTGCTGATCTACATGATGAACGATCCGCGCACCGTCACGCGTGCAACCTATCTCCTGTGGGTCGCGCATAATCTGGAGCGTTTCGCCGACCGGACGACCAATATCGGCGAACGCGTGATCTTCCTGACTACCAGCAGCGTCGTCGAGTTGAACGACTGAACGACGCGCACAGAGACGTTGCCCGCAACGCCTCTGCTGATTGAACCAACCGGTTGAGAGAGAAACACATGGACCTAACGCAATTGAGCCAGATGGTAGGCTGGCTGGACGAAGAACACCGCCGCGACCGCGAAGAGCTGGCCAAGCTCGGTCAGCGCTTGCAGAGCATGACGGTCGAAAATCAGGAGCAAGCCCGCCGCATTCAGGAGCTTGAGGGTCGCCTCGCGTCGACTCAGGCGCAACTGACCCAGTTTGCGCAACTCCAGCAAGCCCTCCAGCAGCTCAAGAACGAGGTCATTGTGATGCTGGACAAGCAGAGCGATGCGCGCCTGCAAGGGGAACGTGAGACCGAGCGCGCTCGCTTGAGCGATCGCGAGGCGCTGTCGCGGGGGCTGGCGGAGATCCGCAAGGAGATCCCCCGCCTGGGGCGAGTGGAAGAGGAGCTCGTCTCGCGCCAGGCGGAGGATCAGCGACTCAGCGAGATGCTTCTGGCGCTGCGTCAGTCTGTCAACAACGTCAGCAAGGACCTGGACGAGCGGACCCGCACGCTGCCCTACATGGTCGAGCAGCGCGCTCAGGACAACAAGCGCATCGCCCAACTTCAGGCCGAGCACGTCGAGCTGCTGAAGCGCACGGATGCCCTCGCCTCCAAGCCGCCTATCTTTGAAGAACGCATCGGCCGGCTTGAAAAGGAGTTGCAGCGCATCCAGCCGATCCCCGATCAACTGCGCAACGATCAGCAGGCCTTTTTGGAGTCCCAACGCGTTGCCGACGTCGAGCGCTCGCGCCAGGTTGCCGCCTGGGAGACGGAATTCGTTCAGCAGCGGGAGATCATCGAAAAACAGGTCGTGCGCCTGCGAGAATTCACGGCACAATACGACGCCGCCGGCCGCGCCATCAAGACCCTGGAAGAGTTCCAGGCCTCGATGATCCGGGATCAGCGCCAGGCCAGCGAGCTGCAGCGGCTGGCTGAAGAGCGCCAGCGCAAAGAGTTGGCCGAATGGCAGGCCGAGAACGAGCAGCGCTGGAAGAAGGAAACGCTGCGTTGGGACTACAGCCTGCAAGAGCAGCAGAAGGTCAACCAGAAACTCACCGACCGCTTCCCGCCGACAGAGAAAGACCTGGCGCTCCTGAAGCGCGAGGTTGAGGCGCTCTGGAAGGTGCACGCCCTCATCGCTGACCGGCAGCTCCAATCCTCGCAGCACTTGCTGGATCAAGTCGGCAAGGCGCTGGAAGAACGACCGAGAGCGGAAGGAAGATAGGTCGCAGACCGAGGACGAAGGACAAACGACGAAGGATGAAGGCTTGCTGCCTTCGTCTTTGGTCCTTGGTCCTTGATCTTTCGCCACGGAGTCCCCATGCGTGTCATCGGCACCGCCGGCCACGTCGATCACGGCAAATCGACCCTGGTGCTCGCCCTGACCGGCATCGACCCGGATCGGCTGCGCGAGGAAAAAGAGCGTCAGATGACCATCGACCTGGGCTTCGCCTGGCTCACCTTGCCGGGCGGGGAATCGGTCGGCGTCATCGACGTGCCCGGCCACATCGACTTCATCAAGAACATGCTGGCGGGAGTCGGCGGCATCGACGCGGCGCTGTTCATTGTGGCGGCCGACGAAGGCGTGATGCCGCAGACGCGCGAGCATCTTGCTATCCTCGATCTGCTTCAGGTGCCGGCAGGCGTGGTGGCGCTGACCAAAGTCGACACGATCACCGAAGAAGGCTGGCTGGAGTTGATCGAGGCCGACCTGCGCGACACCCTCGACGGCACCTGTCTGGCCGATGCGCCCATCATCCCCGTCTCGGCGCGCGCCGGTATCGGCCTGGATCGGCTCAAGCAGGCGCTGGCTGATGCACTGGCGAGCGTGCCGCCCCGCCGCGATAAAGGCCAGCCGCGCTTGCCCGTCGATCGCGCGTTCAGTGTGGCGGGCTTCGGCACGGTCGTCACCGGAACCGTCAGCGACGGCGCATTCCGCGTAGGCGACGAAGTGGAGATCGTGCCGGGCGGTCTGAAGGCGCGCATCCGCAGCCTGCAATCGCACAAGCGGTCGGTGGAGCTGGGTCTGCCCGGCAGCCGTCTCGCCATCAACCTCACAGGCGTCCATCCCGATCAAATGCGCCGCGGGATGGTGGTTACGCGTCCCGGCAACCTCCACGCGACCCCGCTGATCGACGTGCGACTGCGCCTGATCGCCGCGAACTCGCCGCTGACCGGCGAGGCAGTCGCGCCGCTGCGCCACAATCAGGCGGTCGATTTTTTCAGCGGCGCGGCCGAGACGCCCGCGCGCGTCCGCCTGCTGGATGCCGAGCAGATCGTGCCCGGCGGCGAAGGTTGGGCGCAGTTGCGGCTTGAGGAGCCGGTGGCGGTGGGGCCGGGCGACCGCTTCATCATCCGCCAGGCGTCGCCCAGCATCACCATCGGCGGGGGCGTCATCGTCAACCCGCACCCGCGGCGGCGCTGGCGGCGCTTCCAGCCGGAGGTGCTCGCGCAACTGGACACGCTGGCGCGCGGCACGCCCGAAGACTTATTGCTGCACGCGCTGGCCACCGCCGAGCTGTCGCCTCTCCGAGCGGCGGTCGAGCGCAGCGGCCTGGACGCCGCCACGGCCGAGGCCACGCTGGCGCGCCTCATCGCCGAAGGGCAGATCATCCCGTTGGGGGTTGTCCAGCCGCCGCTCGTCAACAGCACGGCGCCGGCGCTCTCGCTCGGCGGCTGGCACGCGCTGGCGGGTCGCATGACCGACGCGCTGGCCGAGTATCATGCGCAATACCCGCTGCGCCCCGGCCTGGGCCGCGAGGAGCTGAAAAGCCGGCTGCAGGGTCGCGAGAAATGGCCTGCGAAGCTGTTCAATGAACTGATGGCGCGTGCGGTCGCTGAGGGGTTGGTCGAGGAAGCGGGCGAATACCTGCGCCGGCCGGGCTTTGAGATCAGCTTTGCGCCCGAACAGCAGGCGAAGGCGGACGCGCTCTTGGCTGCATTCCGCCGCCAGCCGTACACGCCACCTTCCATGGCTGACGCGATCACGCAGACGGATGCGGACATCGTCAGTGCGCTGGTGTATCGCGGGACGCTGGCGCGTTTGAGCGAAGATGTGTTGTT
>JALOOE010000004.1 GCA_025454565.1 Anaerolineae bacterium | reverse complement strand
TGGCGTCTGGACAGCGAAACCATGATCGCCAGTAACGGTCAGCCGGCCCTGCATGCGGCGATCCTGGATACCATTGCGGGCGCGAGAGCGTCCATCAACCTGCCCGGTACACTGGGGCGGGGATGAAATTGCGTTTCTCGACGAACCGTGAAACGCGAAACGTGAAGATACCCGGCTGATCTCACGTTTCACGCATCACGCTTCACGAGCGGAGTATGGCATGTACATGTACATTGACCGGCGATATCATGGACGGCGGCGGCGCTCGCCGTGGCCCATCGTCGCCTTGTTGCTACTGATGGTTGCCGGTGGCTACCTGGTAGCCACACGCACCAAATTCTTTGTGAATCCGTTTGACCCCCTGCAACCGACACCAACGCCTACACGTTCGGCGACGAGCTATCTGGCGGAGGCCGAGGAGTACTATCAGGCGGGGCGATTGGGCGCCGCCACCAAGGCCTATGCCCGTGTGACCGATCTGGAGGCGAGCAACCACGAGGCGTACGCACAGCAGGCGTGGCTGCTGATCTTGCTCGGCCACCCGGATCAGGCCATCGACCGAGCGAAAAAGGCGGTCGATTTGAATCCCAACGCGCGCAATCTGAGCATGTTGGCGATGGCCCAGGACTGGAACGGCCAGTTCGACGAGGCAATCAAGACCGCGCTGAGGGCGGTGGACAAAGATCCGCTCTCGGCTGAGGCGCACGCCGTGCTGGCCGAAGTTTATGCCGACAAGAACAACTGGATACGTGCGTTGGAAGAAGCCAGGACCGCGGTTAAGCTCAAGCCAGATAACCCTCTCGCGCAACGCAATCTAGGCTATGTGCTGGAGCGGCAAGGCCGCCACGAAGAGGCGCTTGACGCCTACGAGCGAGCAGCGAAACTTGCCCCGAAGCTCGGATTCAGTCACATCGGCGCCGGAAACACGCACATTGCGCGCGGTGACTATGACAGCGCGCTCGCCGAGTTCCAGAAAGCCATCGACGCAAACCCGGACAGCCCGGTGGGCTACGACGCGTTGGGACATGGCAGCGCCACATCCGGCGATCCGGATCGAGCTATCTCGATGCTCCGCAAGGCGATCGAGATTGATCCCACTTACGGCCAGGCCTACGCGCATCTCGGCCGCGTGTACTACTCCCTCTTGAACTGGGAATCAGCCATCGACAATTTCAACAAAGCGATGGAGTTGGGCGTCCGCAACGAGATGGATTTCTACGAGTTGGGCCTCTCTTACGCTTATCTGAAAGAGTGTTCGAACGCCGTGAAGTGGTTGGAAAAGGCGCTGGAGCTCAACCCGAACTCGAAACCGGCGCTCGATGGCTTGAAGCTTTGCGCCCGAGGATAGCGACGGGAACCTTCCTGCGATATATGGCGTCCCAAAATGGCGTTTCGTGCGTAGGGCGGCCGCGATCGCTCATCCGGTCGCAGAGAGCTCTCTGGCTTTGGGACATGCATTTCCACCGTGCTATAATCGAAATGCTTGTCGCCCGCCGGTCGCGTGTTGGATGAGCGACGCGGAACGCTATATTCGGGCGGTCACGCCCATGTTGAGGTAAGCACCTGATGCGAAGGAATCTGATTCTATTGATGGGGCTGGCCCTGGCAGCCCTGGTCGGCACCGGATGTGCGCAATCGACGCCGAAGACGCCAGTAGTGCCTCCAACCAAGACCCCCAAGCCGACTTTCACCGCCACAGCGAATGCCCCGGCAGCGCCGTTGGCTATCTCGACGGTCACGAAGCCGCCTGCTACGCCGACCGTAGCCGCTCCAGCGACGGCCGTGCCGAGCCCGACCGCTGTTCCGCCGACTGCCGCCCCGCCGACTCCGGCCGCGCCGAAGCTGGTCGCCAATCAAAATGTCAATGTGCGCGGCGGGCCGGGCGCAAACTACGCTAAGATCGGCGAGCTCACGGCTGGACAGTCGTTCGACATCGTGGGTAAGAACAGTGCCGGTGACTGGTATCAGTTCAGCTTCAACGGCCAGCAGGGCTGGGTGCGCCAGGACTTTGTGACGCTTACCGGGGATGCGGGCGTGGTACAGATCGCGCAGAACATCCCTGCTCCGCCACCGACTGCGCGTCCCGCGCCGCCGCCCCAACCGACCGCGCCACCCGCCCCCGCGGCGCCACCCGCACCGGCGGCGCCCCCGGCGCCGTCGTATCCGTTCTCGCTGGTGAAAGGCGTCGAACGGTGTGATCCGAACGCCGGCAATACGTACTTCAACGGCTTTGTGCGCAACCGGGATAACTCGCCGAGCAATGGCGTCTGTGTGCATGTCGCCTTCTACGGGCCGCGACAGACGAAGTGCTCTGGGTGTGGCGGGGTCGGGGATGGAGTCTGGGGTTTTTCGCCATTTGGCGGCCCGGCCCCCAAGGGCACTCCTGTCGAGATCTTCGTCGTCTCGTGTGAGGGCGTGCCTGAGAGCGGCCAAGGCGAAGCCACTGGCTTCAGCAACCTGACGCCCCAATCAGACAAGTGGGTGCGCACGATCGGTGAAAGCGAGCAGTGTACCGGGATCACTTTCGTGAAGAACTAGGATGCTTTCTTGAATTGGCTCACGGGATGAGCAGTATTCGGGCATGACGCGTTCTCCACGGTCATCGCTTCTCCCCTGGCTGGTCAGTCTTGTACTGACTGGCCTTTTGCTTTTCGGGGTAAGGCTATATCGCCAGCCAATTTCCGATGTTCTCTACGATTTGACAGGCGAGGAGAAGCTCTTCGCGCAACTTAAGGGCCTGACCGATCTGTCGGCTGACCTGCTGCGGCCGCGTCTCAACCTGGCGGCTGATGTGCCGGTGCAGCACGCCGATCTCAGTCCCTACGGCATCAACGTCTTCCTGAACGAAGAAGTGGACCCGGCCAAACGTGAGGAGATCGTCCGCCTGGCGTCGGAAGCGGGCTTCCACTGGCTGCGCCAGGAGTTCCCCTGGCAGGACATCGAAATTCACGCCAAAGGCGACTTCGAGGACCGGCGCAACGCGCCTCACCGCTCGGCGTGGGATAAGTATGACCAGATCGTGGCCCTGGCTGAGAAATATGGCATGGAGCTGATCGTGCGCATCAGCACGCCGCCCAAGTGGAGCCGCGCTCAAGGGGATGCAGTCGGCACCTTCGCGCCGCCTGACAATTATGCCGATTTCGGCGACTTCGTCCATACGCTTGTCGACCGGTATAAGGGCCGCATCCGTGCCTACCAGATCTGGAACGAGCCGAACATCTACCCGGAATGGGGCAATTACGCCATCAGCCCGGAGAAATATACAGAGCTGCTCAAAGTGGCGGCCACGCGCGCGCGGGAGGTCGATCCGAACGCGGTGATCATCGCCGGCGCGCTGGCGAGCACCATCGCCCTGCAGCCCGAAGCGGCGGCGCCGAACAACGCGCTCAACGACCTGTTGTTTCTCCAGCGCATGTACGATGCCGGCGCAGCGCCCTACTTCGACATCATGGCGATGCAGGACTACGGCCTGTGGTCTGGCCCCAGCGATCGGCGCATGCATCCGCGCGTGATGAACTTCGGCCGCCCACAGTTCATGCGCGATCTGATGGTCGCCAATGGCGACGCACACAAGCCGATCTGGATCAGCGAGCTGGGATGGAACGCGGTGCCTGACGACGTTGCCGACAAGCGCTTCGGTCAGGTGACGCTGGAGCAGCAGGCGCGCTACACGCCGCAGGGTTACGAGCGCATCCGCAAAGAATGGCCGTGGTTAGGTGTCGCCAACGTCTGGTACTTCAAGCGCGCGACCGATGAATGGGCGAACAGCCGTCGTCCCGAAGCTTACTTCCGGCTTGCCGATCCCGATTTCACGCTCCAACCGGTCTACAACAGCCTGAAGGCATACATGACATCGCCGGCTGCGCAGCATTCGCCTGCACCGCAGAGATAGCAGTTGCCATGAGCGAAACCCTCCTTCGATCCAGGCGTCGCCCTCGTGAGAGGGCGCTGATCGTCCTCCTGGTTGTCCTGATTGTGGGTCTGGCTGTCGGGTTACGCTTCCATGAATTGGGCCGGCAGAGCCTGTGGGCCGATGAGGGCAACAGCGCAGTGATGGCGGCCCGTTCGCTGGCACAGATTGCTGGCAGCGCGGCGAACGACATCCACCCGCCGCTCTACTACTGGCTCTTGCGGCTCTGGGTGCAATTTGCCGGCGTCTCGGAAGCGGGGCTGCGCTCGTTGAGCGCGGTCCTGGGCGCGTTGCTTGTGCTGGTCACCATTGGCCTGGGAATGCGTTTGGGCGGTGGAACCTGCGGGCTGGTGGCAGGCATGATTGCTGCCGTGTCGCCGTTCCAGATCCACTACAGCCAGGAAGCGCGGATGTATATCCTGCTGGCGTTGGAAGCGGCGGTGGCCGCCTACGGCTTCTGGTGGCTGGTGGCCCGGGAGGATCGGCGATTGCCGGATGGTTCCTCTGACGCACCAGGAAGCCGCCTCAAGCTGTTCCCCCCTCCCATTTTGCTTCTCGCTCTGGCATTTGTTGCCGGCCTCTATACGCACTACGCCTTCCCCATCATGATCGCACTGCTCTCGGCGCTCTACCTGGCGTGGGTGATTGTCACGCGGCAGAGGGGTCAGGTGGGGCGGCGGCTCCTGCGCTGGGGGTTGCCGCTTGGGATCGCGCTCGTGTGCTTTGCCCCTTGGCTTGCCACGGCCGTACGGCAGATCAGCGGCTGGCCGACCGGCGGTCAGGCGACCGAGCCTTTGAAAGCCCTGAGCACGGCGTTGCTGATGCTAAGCCTGGGCCCCACCGGTTTGCTCTCGGCCAGCGAATGGTGGGTGTGGATCGTGCCGGCGCTGGCGTTGGTGGGGATTGTCCCCTGGCCTGGGTTGCACAGGCGTCCGGCATGGTTGAGCTGGCTCCTGCCCGTGGCATGGCTGGCGGCTCCTTTGGGGATGATGCTGGCGCTAGGACTCTTTCGTGACGCATATCTCAAGTTCTTGCTACTCGCCAGCCCTGCCTATACACTACTGTTGGCGTCCGCAGTCGTGGGGCCGGCGCTGAGGCTGGGCCGGCTTGGGCGGCGCACCGATGCCGACCCTGAGGGGCGGCCCGCGGCGCCGTCGCGCTGGGACGTTGTCGGCGGTGTATGGGCAATCTCGGCCCTAATGACGATTGTCATCCTGTGTGGGTTTACGCTGAACCGCTACTACGCCGATCCAAAGGCAGCCCGTGATGACTACCGGGGCATTGCGCAGTTCATCGCCGCCACGGCGCGTCCGAACGATGCCATCCTGCTGGTTGCACCCGGCCAGGCCGAGGTGTTCGATTACTACTACAAAGGCGATCTGCCCGTCTTTGCGCTGCCTGGGCAACGCCCGATCGATCGGGCTGCGACCGAGAAACAACTCAATGAGCTGCTGGCCCGCGATAAGATTTATGCCGTCTATTGGGCGAACCAGGAGGCCGATCCTGGGGATTTCATCCAGGGTTGGATGAACACCCACGGCTACAAGACGCTTGACCAGTGGCGCGGGAACGCCCGGTTGGCGGTGTATGTCATGCCCGAACGCCGCCCCACCGGCGAGAAGGCGGACACGTTGAACCTCCCGCTCGGCTCAGACATCCTTTTGCAGGGCTTTCGCGGCGGTAATCCGGCGTTGGCAGCAGGCGAGGTCTCGCAGCTTCAACTGATCTGGCAGGCCCTCAAGAAACCGGCGCGGCGTTACAAGGCTTTCTTGCAACTGCTCGATGCCACGGATCAGGTGATCGCTCAACGCGACTCAGAACCGGTCGGCGACGGTCGCCCCACCGACACCTGGGAGCCGGGCGAGGTGATCTCGGACAATCACGGCGTCCTGATCCCGCCGGGTACGCCGCCCGGCGACTATCGGCGCATCGTGGGATTGTACGATCGCGAGACGGGGGAGCGCCTGCGTCTGCCCGACGGCAAGGATCACATCAGCCTGCCACCGGTACGCGTCATGCGCGCCGGCACGCCGCCGCCGCTCGCCGCGCTGAATATGATGCACGATCAGCAGTTCGACTTCGGCGCAGTCAAGCTTTTGGGCCATGATCGCTACAAACGCGGTTTCGGGCATGCACCGGAGACGCCGCTCTATCCCGGCGACCGCCTGCATTTCACGCCCTACTGGCAGGCGAATGTCCGGTCACGCGCTGACTGGTGGTTCGATCTGGAACTGAACGATAACAGCGGCCACACCGTGGCGAATCTGCGTTGGCCGCTGGTGAGCGCTACTTACCCCACGACGTTGTGGGCAAAAGGTGAAGTCGTGCGTGGCGAGCACGATCTTCAGTTGCCGTCCGATCTGCCACCGGGCGACTATCGACTGAGCCTGACCATGTACCCCGATGCCGAGACGGAAGCCGGGGTCGCCTACCTGGGCACGCTTCACGTGTCGAGGCCCACGAAGTGAGACAGTATGATCCTTGAAACGATGGTGGTCGGCGCGCTTCAGGTCAACTGCTACGCGCTTGGCTGCGAGCAAACGCGCCAGGCCGTCGTGATCGATCCAGGCGATGACCTTCCAGCGATCCAGGCGGCGCTACGCAAGCATGATCTGACTTTGGCCCGCATCATCGTCACGCACACGCATTTCGACCACATGCTGGCGGCACGGCTCTTGCAGGATGCCACCGGTGCGCCGTTCGCTCTGCACCCTGCCGAGCTATCCCTCCTGGGGCTGATGCGCCGCATGACCCTGGCGTGGATGGCGTTCGATCCGGGCGAACCGCCGCGTATCGACGGCGACCTGGCGCCCGGGCAGCCGGTGAATTTCGGTGCGGAGACGCTGGAGGTTCGCTGGACGCCCGGCCATTCCCCGGGCAGCGTGACCTTCGTCCATCACGCCAGCCGCCGCGCGTTCACCGGCGACGCGTTGTTCGCCGGCTCGATCGGCCGCACCGATCTGCCCGGCGGCGACCTGGCCCTCCTGCTGTCCTCCATCCGCGCCGAGATCTTCACATTGCCCGACGACACGGTCGTGCTGCCGGGACATGGTACGACCAGCACGGTCGGCGCGGAGAGGCGGGGGAATCCGTTTTTGGCGAACAGCGGATAGCGAATGGCAAATAGGCGAATCAGCGAATCGGCGAATGTGACCGATGAGGATTTCTTGCTTGGGACTGGGATGGGCGATGAGATCGTTGCACATGCGCGGGCGGGCTACCCGGAGGAGGTGTGCGGCATCATTTCGGGTAGGGACGGCGTCGCGGTCGAGCTTCACCGCGGGCGCAATGTCTCTCCAATACCACGCACAACCTACGAGTTGGATGTCGAGACGCTGATGAAACAGATCGAGTTCGACGACACCGGGTTAGTGCTCGCCGCCATCTATCACTCGCACCCGGCCGGGCCCCCCATACCCTCCTCGACCGACATCGCCCGTGCCTTCTATCCCGACAGCGTGTATATCATCTGTAGCCTTGCCGATCCGGTCCGGCCCAGCCTGCGCGGCTTTCGCATCATAGATGGCGCCGTGCGAGAAGTGGTCCTGCGTGATGCGTCCGTAGGCATTCTTACTTGACAGCCAGCAGGGGAGGGGATACACTGCCGGTTAGAAAGTATACGGTGAAGTAATGTCACATATCCTGAGGGCGAACCCACACACCTGCTCGTGTCTCTAGCGGGCGTGCGCCGGCATGATGCCAGCCACACCCGCTGTAGTTGCTGTGACGCGAGCGATGGGTCGCGCAGGATTTGCAGACCGCAACAAATGAGGGAAGCTGGAAGCTAGAAACTGGAAGAAGCTAAACTATCCAGTATCCAGCTTCTAGTTTCCAGCAACCGGCATCCCACACAGGCCCATCGCGGGACTATGCACGAGGCGTAGCCCGGATGGGCCTTTTTTGTTTCGATGAATCGGCGGGTAGCAAACACTGACTCGAATGGATATCACGAATCACGTATCATGAATCACGGAAGGAGTCTTTCCCATGTCCAAAATCGCCAATAGCGTCGTGGATCTTATCGGTAACACCCCGTTGGTGAGATTACGCAAGGTCACTGAAGGCGCCGGCGCGGAAGTGCTGGCCAAGCTGGAATTCCAGAATCCCGGCGGCAGCGTCAAAGACCGCATCGCGTTGAGCATGATCGAGGCGGCCGAGGCCGCCGGCAAGATCGGTCCGGACACCATCATCCTTGAGCCGACCAGCGGCAACACCGGCATCGGTCTGGCGATGGTGGCCGCGGCGAAGGGTTACAAGTGCACCCTGATCATGCCCGACACCATGAGCGTCGAACGCCGCAAGCTGCTCAAAGCTTATGGGGCCGAATTGATCTTGACTCCCGGTTCGGAGGGGATGCGCGGCGCAATCCGCGTCGCCAACGAGATGGTCGCGGCCGATCCGCGGCATTTTATCCCCCAACAGTTCGAAAATCAGGCCAACCCGGCCATTCATCGCCGCACCACCGCCGAGGAAATCTGGCGCGACACCGACGGCAAGCTCGACATCTTCGTGTCGGGGGTAGGCACCGGCGGCACCCTGACCGGCGTCGGCGAGGTGTTGAAGCAGCGCCTGCCGGGTCTGAAGATCGTGGCTGTCGAGCCTGCGGCCTCCCCGGTGCTCTCCGGCGGCAAGCCCGGCCCGCACAAGATCCAGGGCATCGGCGCAGGGTTCGTGCCGGGCGTCCTGCAAACCGGGCTGATCGACGATATTGTCCAGGTGTCGAACGAGGATGCGATTGCGATGGCGCGGCGGCTGCCAGTGGAAGAAGGGTTGCTCGTCGGCATCAGCTCGGGTGCGGCGGCCCATGCGGCGGTGCAGGTGGCGCAGCGGCCGGAGAACGCGGGCAAGCGCATCGTGGTGATCATCCCATCCAACGGCGAGCGGTATCTCAGCACGGCGCTCTTCGCCGATCTGGTGGTGTGAGGGGTTGGGTTTGGTCTCGGTAGAGTGGAGGGAAGAATGAGCGCCAAGCGTCCGAGTTCACACCAGGAGACACCCAGGGTGCCGCTGGGCGGCGATTATTGGGAGGCCGAGCCCACCGCGCCGTTGTGGGGCTTCGCCGATCCACATGCGCATCTCATGGCGCATCTGGCCTTCGGCGGCCGCGCCTTCTGGGGCGAGCCGTATGATTCCGAACATGCGGGGCAGGAGGCGATGGCGCACGCGCTGGCCTCTTGTGAGCCGGTCCATGGCGGCCTGCTCGACGTGAACGCTGAGTTCGGGCATCCGGCGGGCGGCGGCTGGCCCGAATTCGTGGTCTGGCCCCGCTTCAACACGCTCGTGCATCAGCAGGCGTATATCGATTGGATCTATCGTGCCTACCAGGGCGGGTTGCGGCTTATCACCTGCCTGGCGGTAAACAACGAGTTGCTGGCGACCAAATCGGATCCCGAACTACCGACCGATGACAAGAGCACTATCGAGCGGCAGGTTGTCGCAATGAAGAAGATGGCCGCGTTTGTCGAGGCGCAGGGTGGCGGTCCTGGAAAGGGCTGGTTGCAGATCGCCTATTCGCCGGAGGAAGCCCGGAAAATCATCGCCGAAAATCGGCTGGCGATCATTCTCGGCGTGGAAGTCGACTCGCTGGGCAATTGGCGAAAGCTGGAGGATCTGGAGACCCTGTCGCATGGCGATGCCAATGAGGCTCGACGACTGATCGGCGCGGAACTGGATTGGCTGTATGGTCTCGGCGTGCGCCAGATCACGCCGATTCATCTGACCAACAACGCCTTCGGTGGCACGGCCATCTACATGCGTTTCATCGAAACCGTAAACATGTTTCTGACCGGCGAGCGATGGGAAGTAGAAGACGCGTGGGAATCGGGCGTGCGCTACCGGCTCGACCGCGACGGCGACGGCGTGGCCGACGATCTGCAGCGCACGATAGCGATCGCCGGTCGCAAACGCACGATGAATCGCCGCAGCCTGGTCGATCATATCCCAGGCATCAGCGATCTATTCGAGGCCCGGCGGGCGCCCAGCACGGGCCGAGGCCATGCCAATGTGCGCGGACTGAGCTCGTTCGGCCTGATCTTGCTCCAGGAGATGATGGCGCGCGGCATGATCATCGACGTGGACCACATGTCGGAGAAGACGCTGGATGCCGCGCTGGCGCTGGTTGAAGTGCATGATTATCCCGTGATGTGTTCGCACACCTGGCTGCGCGACCTGCACTACAGCGCGGAGGTCGAATTCGATGAAGACCAGCACGAGGCATACGGCACGAGCGATATCCATAAGGTAGCCAACGAAGCTGGCAAGCGCGGCGACCAGATCGAGCGGATCGCGCGCCTTGGCGGCGTGATCGCGCCGATCATCAACCAGGGCGATATGGCCGGGTTGCGCCGCAGCATGCCCGACCTGGCCGACAAGATCCCCGTGCCTTGCACCGGCTCCAGTACGGCTTGGGCGCAGGCATACCTCTACACTGTGGCAAAGACAGGCGGCCGGGGCGTCGCCATCGGCACCGATGTCAACGGCGCGGCCGCGTTACCGGGGCCGCGCTTCGGGCCGTTCGCCGCCTTCGGCGCGAAGAGCGATGACAGGCGCATGGAAGAACGGCGGCGCGAGATCGACCGGCAAACCAACGGCGTGGCCTACGATGAGCCGATCCTGGACTATCGCTGGCACCGTTTCGACGCCGCCGATCCGGGCGCGTATGATGAGGAAGAAGAAGACATCTGGCAGGCGATCGGCCAATACCAGGCCGGATTCAACCCGTGGATCCATCGCCACCCGGACAGCGACTTCCCCGAACGATCCGTGCGCCTGGCGATGGAGGCGGCGCGCATCCGCCACGATCAGGATAAGGTCGACGAGATGACCGAGGGCTTCTGGGCGGCCGACCTGCGCATCCCGGTGGCCGATGAGCAGCTCGAGGATTGGCCGATGGTCCGCCGCGCCGCCTACCTGGCCCGCAGGCAGCCGGCGCCTGAGACCGCAGAATGGCAGGATCGGCGCACGCAGGCATTGGCCGCTCGGATCAATACCATCTGGGCGCAGTGGGAGCGCATGCAAGGGGATAACCGCCCGCTGACGCGCTCGAAGGCCGGGCCGCGGCGCGACTTCGACTACAACCTGGACGGGATGGCCCATTTCGGCATGCTCCCCGACTTCCTGCAGGACCTCAGGAACGTCGGGCTGACAGCCGAAGACCTGGCGCCGCTGTTTCGCTCGGCCTACGACTACATCGAGATGTGGCGCGCCTGCGAGGGTCGCGCTGCGGATCTGAGCAACGCGCCCTGGCGTGCTGCAAGCGAAACGCACGACGCCTCATGGGGTATCTGACACTATGAAAACGCTGCGCGGTGACATCCAAGCGATCTTCGACCGCGATCCGGCCGCCCGCAACACGCTGGAAGTGCTGTTTCTCTATCCCGGCCTCCACGCGCTCTGGCTGCATCGGCTGGCGCACGCGTTATGGCGTAACGGCTTCACCTTCCTGGGGCGGCTGGTGAGCAATCTATCGCGCTGGGTGACCGGCATCGAAATCCACCCCGGCGCGCAGATCGGCCCCGGCTTCTTCATCGATCACGGCATGGGCACGGTGATCGGTGAGACCGCCGAGATCGGCGCGAATGTGACGCTTTACCATAACGTCACGTTGGGTGGCGTCAGTTGGGAGAAGGTCAAGCGCCACCCAACGCTGGAGGATCATGTGGTCGTCGGCGCGGGCGCACAGGTGCTCGGGCCGATCACTATCGGCGCACACAGTCGCATCGGCGCCAACTCGGTCGTGGTGAAGGACGTGCCGCCGAATTCGGTCGTCGTGGGCATTCCGGGCCGTGTGAAGAGCCGCAGCGGCGACGGGCTGATCGAGGCGGAGCGGGAAGACCTCCAGCACAACCGCCTCCCCGACCTCACCACCGAGACGCTGCGCCATCTCACCGCCCGCATGGTGGCGTTGGAGCACACGATGCATCAGTTCCGGCTGGACGATGACCGGCAGACCGCGGATGCGTGGGTGGTGGATAGCGGAGGCAGCCACATTTGAGCCGTTCGCAGGGTAGGGGGCGAAGCATTCCTGGGCGCGTCTGGGGCATGCGCGCCGGCGCATCCCGTCCGAGAACGCGATTATCGATGAATCGAGGGCGGAATGCTTCGCCCCTACGGTTTTCCGCGGTATAATGCCCCGGTCTGAAGTCGTTCAACACTTTCGGCACCGGGGCATCTTCGATGCGCGTATCGGTCATCTGCACCGTACTCAATGAAGGGGAGTCCATCCGCCGGCTGATGGATTCGCTGATCGCGCAAGCGCGCCAACCCGACGAAATCGTGATCGTGGACGGCGGTTCGCGCGACAACACCGTCGCCGTCATCCAGGAATACGGCAACCGCCTCCCACTTCGCGTGCTGGTCGAGCCGGGCGCGAACATCTCGCGCGGACGTAACGTGGCGATTGCTGCGGCGACGGGCGATGTGATCGCCTCGGTAGATGCCGGCGTGTGGCTGGAGCCGGTTTGGTTGGCGGAGTTAGTAGCGCCGTTGGAGGGTGACAGGTTGAAAGTTGAAGGTTCCAAGGGAGCCCTTCAACCTTCAACCTTCAACCTTCAACATCCCCAATCCGTCGCCGGCTTTTTCGTCCCCGACACGCGCAGCGCGTTCGAAATCGCGATGGGGGCAACGGTACTGCCGACTGTCGACGAGATCAAACCGGACGGATTTCTCCCGTCCAGCCGCTCTGTGGCATACACGAAGGCGGCTTGGGCCGCTGCGGGCGGCTACCCGGAGTGGATCGATTACTGTGAGGATCTCATCTTCGACCTCCGGCTGCTGGATGCAGTTGGGCCATTCGCCTGGGCCCCAAAGGCCGCGGCGCATTTCCAGCCGCGCAACTCGCTGCGCTCGTTCTTCAAGCAGTATTACCGCTACGCCCGCGGCGACGGCAAGGCCGATTTGTGGCGCAAACGGCATCTCATCCGCTACGCCACTTATCTGATCGCTCTGCCCGGCCTGCTCGCCCTCAGCCTCTTCCACTCCCCCGGTTGGTGGCTGGTGCTGCTGGCCGGCGTGTTATTCTACTGCGCGGCCCCCTACCGCCGGCTGCGCCCGCGCCTGGCTGAACTGCCGCTTGGTGGCAAGCTCTACTCGATCCTGCTCGTCCCCATCATCCGGTTCGTCGGCGACGTCGCCAAGATGCTCGGCTATCCCGCCGGCTGGATGTGGCGGCTGCGGCATTGGGCAAGGCCGGAGGTTCATTGGCGGCAACCTGCGCAGAAATCAGATGTCAGCTCCCAATCTCAACCTTAACCTTAACCTCAACCTTGAACTCGCTGGGCATGGTTGACTCCGGTCAGATTCTCGGTATCCTGGCCTACGCGGGCGCTGAGCTGATTGCGTGGGTTTCGCTTGGCCCACGCGAGAGTTTCCCGCCGCTGGAGCGTACGCGCACCAGGCGGCGCGTAGACGAGCAGCCTGGTGCAGCGTCAGCTTCTTCGTGGCAAAGTTATATCGCCGCCAGGGGTTGATGGTCAAGCTGCGGCGCGGTGGCCTATGCCGCGTCTCCGGGCGCGCCGATCGTCGCGGGGTACCCGGTCGATCCACCGGCGGGCCAGCATGACTCCGGTGGGCTGGAGGGCCTCATGGGACTGGCCTCGACTTTCCGCAAGGCCGGCTTCGTGGAGGTCGCGCGGCCATCCGAGAAGCGCGCGATCATGCGCTACACATGCCCGGCTTGATGGTGTAACTTGTTTCAGGCGGGAGCATCCAACTCATTGCCAGACGTGAACAGACTGCGTCGCAATCTGCCAGGAGGCGTGACCGTGACCTACTACTTCAACAAAACCATCCATCTGCCGTTCGAAGAGGCAAACACCCGCGTGACCGAGGAGCTCAAGAAGGAAGGCTTCGGCGTCCTGACCGAGATCGATGTCAAGGCCACCCTGAAGAAGAAGCTGGATGTCGATTTCCGTAACTATCGCATCCTTGGCGCCTGCAACCCGTCGTTTGCGCATCAGGCGCTGCTGACCGAGGACAAAGTCGGCACGATGCTGCCGTGCAACGTGATCGTGCAGGAGCTCGCGCCGGGCGTGGTCGAGGTCGCGGCCATCGATCCGGTCGCTTCGATGTCCGCGGTGGACAATCCGGGGCTGGGCGAGATCGGGATGCAGGTGCGGGCGAAGCTGCAGCGGGTCGTCGCGAGCTTGTGAGACGGGCGGTGACAGGTTGAAGGTGGCAGGTTGAAGGTGACAGGGGAGCGCTACTTTCAACCTTCAACCTTCAACCTTCAACCTCCCATACACCCACCACACCGCCAGCGCGCCCAACGCCAGCGCCGGCAGGACGATCAGCCCGGCCTCCGGCCCGAACGCGCCGCCCGTCCAGACCACCGGCCCGGTCGGCGTCTGCCGGATCACCCCGAAGGTGTCCATCCCGCTGACCGGGAAGCCGAAGACGGTCGCCTCGAAGAAGTTCCAGCCGATATGTGCGCCGATCGGCACCCAGAGCTGCTTCGTGACCAGCGCGGCGAAGGCGAACCAGAGCCCGGCCGCCACCAGCCCGACGATGGCTGTCCACGAGATGTTCGGGTTGTTCAGATGCAGCAGCGAGAAGCCCAGCGACGAGAGCAGCGCGGCCAGCGGGGCCGCCAGTGGCACGTTCAGCCCGTCGATCAGGTTACGCAGCCAATAGCCCCGGCTCAACAGCTCCTCTTGCCAGCCCACCATCACGAAGATCGCCAGCCAGAGCAGCAGGTTCCCCAGCACGAAGGCGGCATCCTGCGATTGCCATGCCATCCCATCGAAGCGCAGCCAGCCGAGCGCCGACTCCACCGCGTAGATGAGGCCCATCATCAGCGCCGCCAGCACGAAACCGAAGAGCAGGCCGCGCCCTGCACCGGCGCGCTCCAGGCCCAGGCTGCGAAACGAGCGCCGGTCGAGGAAACGTCGCGCCAGGTAGACCGAGATGGTGATCCCCAGAAGGTTGATCGCCTGCCCCGCCAGCATCGCACCGCCCGATTTTTGCGAGAGTTCGCCGCCGGCATCGAGTAGGCCGATGCCCGGCAGCAGCCCTGCCGCGATCATGATGAGCGGGACGAACAGCAGGCTCAACACCATCATCAGTACGAATTGGAGGATCAGCCGCCAGCCAGAGCGCAGCCGGCGCTCGCCGGGTGAGATAAAAAGGCGGGAAAGTGTCTTCATTGCGTCTCCTGTGACCTCAGGATCAATAGGTGTAGCAACTGCCCCCGATGAACTCGCGCAGCAGCGAATCGGGCGGGATGGCCGATTCATCGGCCGATGGATCGGCCATCGGCGTCACCGCCCACAGGAGCCTGGCGACGCGGACGGCGCGCGCGAAGGCATCCGTGCGCAGCGGATCGTCCCGGTATTCATCGACCCATCGCTCGAAGTGATCGAGGAGCCGGGCCCGCATGACGGGCAGTTCATAAGGCAAGCCGGTGTTGACTACGTAGTCGGCGGTGCTGACGTAGGGCAGAATGTTGCGTTTCTCGCTGGTGCGCACGTAGTGCCAGTGCTCCAGGGTGCGCTGCGGATTGTACGCGCGATACTGGGCGTCGCGCACCATCCGGCGCATCAACCGCAAATCGGTCCAGCGGACATAGTGGCCCTCGCCGTCCTTCATTTGCAGCAACGGCTCCAGGTAGAGCCGGAACTTCAGGGCGTTTTCGACGCCCTGCGTCATATCCGCATATAGGCCGTGCAGGCTGTCGATCAGGATGACTTCGTCTGCCCCGACGCGCATGGGCGTGCGGTCGTTATGACGCTTGCCCGTCCTGAAGTCGTAGAACGGGATGTGCACCTCTTCGCCCGCGATCAACCGCCGGAGATGCTCGTTGATCAGCGGCAGGTCGAGCGCTTGCGGTGTCTCGAAGTCGTAGTCGCCGTGCTCATCCTTCGGGTGCAGTTCCAGGTCGAAAAAATAGTTATCGACCGTCAACGGCACGAGTTTCATCCCCATTCTCGTCAGCAGGTGGGTCAACTTGATCGTCGTTGTCGTCTTGCCGGAGGAAGATGGCCCGGCGACCATGACCAGTTTCAGCCCGGCGCGGCGCGCACGGATCATCTCAGAGGCCGTGGTGATATCCTCGTTGTAGGCGCGGTCGGTCTCGCGCACGATCTCGACGAACTCGCCGCGCGCCAGGCGCACGTTGAGCCGCTCGACTGTGTGCAGGTCGTGAGCGACCGCCCAGTCGAGCACCTCCCAGACCTTGTGCCACGGGATGTTGGTGGAGGGTAGCGCGGAAAGCTGCGCGCGTTCCTGACGCGCACGGGCCCGCTCGTCGCGGTAGAGGATGTAGGCTTTGGCAGTACGCGCGTGGCCGGTGTGGACCAGCACGCGCTCGACTACGTCCTGGATCTCCTCAACCGTGGGAATATGGCTCGGCGGGTTATGCGCCTCCAGCTCGGCAACGACCTGAGCCGCCAGGCTCTCGGCGATCGTGCGATCACGGCCGCCTACAGCTACCGCGGCGCGGTAGATGGCGTTGGTGATGCGTTCCTTGTTGAACGGCACCACTGCGCCAGTGCGTTTCACAACCTGGGCGATAGCGGTCATGACATCCTCCTTATGGAGCGAGGATGGGTAGGCGTTTTGCAGTGTGCAATCGCACACTGATACTTATTGAGTTGTCTTGCGTAAACATTATAGCCCAGAGTTGCACGAGTGGCAAGCATGACGGCGCAACCGGCGCAACGCTGCCGCAAGATAAGTAAACTTGATAGCCATATCAATAAAATTCATTCTGATATTGACTTTATTGTGTCGCCATGATAGAGTTGGGTCGCTTCGGATAGTGATGTGGCGCAAAGTCAGGTAGATTCTGCTGGCCGTTATGTAGATCGAGGAGGTAGTATGCTCGAAAAGGTGCAATCCTCGCCGTCCGGCCGTCGCTGGACAGCCTCATTCTTTCCGATTTGGGTTGGGCAGGCGTTCTCGCTGATCGGCAGCATGCTGGCACAGTTCGCGCTGGTCTGGTGGCTGACGAAAACGACCGGCTCGGCGACCGTGTTGGCGACGGCCACCCTCGCGGCCATCTTGCCGGGGGTGCTGGTCGGCCCGTTCGCGGGCGCGCTCGTCGATCGTTGGAATCGCAAACGGGTGATGATGTGGGCGGACGGCGCCTCGGCGGTGTGCGCCCTGGTGCTCGCCTACCTGTTCTGGACGAAAGCGATCCAGCCGTGGCAGATCTACATCATGATGCTGCTGCGTTCCATCGCCGGCACCTTCCACTGGCCGGCCATGCAGGCCTCGACCTCGCTCATGGTGCCCAAAGCGCAGCTATCGCGCGTGGCTGGGCTGAACCAGACGCTGCACGGCGTGATCAATATCATCTCACCACCACTCGGCGCGCTGCTGCTCAGCTTCATGCCCATGCAGGCCATCATGGGTATCGACGTCATCACCGCGACCATCGCCATCCTACCGCTCTTCTTTGTCACCATCCCGCAGCCGCTGCAGCGAGAGGGAGAAGCGGAGCAGGTCGGCGGCCGCCCGACCCTCTGGCAGGATGTGCAGGAAGGGCTGCGCTATGTTTACCACTGGCCGGGTGTGATGACGATGATGGTCATGGCCGCAGTGATCAACTTCTTGCTGAACCCGGCCTTCTCGCTGATGCCGATCCTGGTCACCAAACATTTCGGAGGACAAGCGCTCCAGTTGGGCTGGATCGATGCGATGTGGGGCCTGGGCGTGGTGCTCGGCGGCCTGACGCTCAGCGTGTGGGGCGGGTTCCGCCGGCGTATCCTGACGACCCTGGTGGGGCTGATCGGCATGGGCATCGGCACCCTGATGATCGGTCTGACGC
>JALOOE010000219.1 GCA_025454565.1 Anaerolineae bacterium | reverse complement strand
TCCAGCCCGGCACAAACAGCGTGCCGGCCAACGCCAGTGCTGCACACCCATCAATCGTTCTCCGCCCCGGCCTGCCGGGCAAATAGCACACCGGTGACGTGTATTGTCTATTGTCCGGCTGACAGGTCGCCGCGACCTGTCAGCCGGAGCGATGGTTTCTCACTGCGCCGGCGCCTTGAGATACGCGTACAGCGCGGCCAGGTCGTTGTCGGTCATCTTTGCGGCGTTCATCCATGGCATGGCCTCGGTGAAGGCAACGCCGTTGGGCCGTATACCGGTGCGCATCGCTTGTGCGAATTGCTCCTTCGTCCAGATCGAGACGCTCGGTCGCGGGTTGGGCACGGGTCGCCACATACTTGCCGTATTCGGCGGTTGTGGCTGCGGGCGGGGCAGTCACTACGCCTGGTGATCGCGCGGGTGGAGGACCGAACATGCCCGCGCCCAACATCAACGCGCCGACAAAATTCACCCTATCGCCCGTGTCGACGGCCGTCTTCGCCGGCGGCAAGGAGCGCAGGTAGGCGATGATCGCCTGCGTATCCTGATCGCTCAACTGGGCGTAGGGCAGGAAAGACATGAAGCCGAGGTTGTGGCCCTGCTGATCCACGCTGTACCGCAGGGCGCGAAACAGTTCGCCATCGCTGTAGCCAGCGAGCTTGCCGCCGGGCGTGAGATTCTCGGCTACCATCGCGCCGATGAAGCCAAAGCCCTCGGTCGCGGCCATGTCTGTCCCGCCGTTGAGCGGATGCTGCAGAGAGGGCGCGCCGTCCGACCCGACTGCACTGTGACAGCCGATGCACGACAGGTTGACCAAATACTCGCCGCGCGCGATCTGTTCCGGGGTGCGGGCCACGGTCAGATTCGGCGCGGCCGGGGCGCCCGGGAAGTAAGCAGCCGCGACCCCTTTACCGCCCATGAAGGCGACGGCGACAAACACCAGCGTCAGCAGTCCCGCGCCGATGCCACCGACGATCTTAACCCACAGCCTTTTGGCGCGGATGGCCCGGTAACAGAGCCAGCCGAACAGAACGGCCAGGCCGATGACTAATAAAAGCACGAGTAGATTAGCGATCATGATGGATTCCTCCTCGTTCGAATCACGATATCAAGCCACGGCTGTGGCTTCCAACTCGGTGATTATCTCCTGGACATCAGCCGCGGCACGCCAGGATGGGAAGCTCTTCCGGGCGATGCGCCAAGTCTATTGTGTCGCCATAGCCTGCGCCGCGGCCAGGCCTTCTTCCAGCGTCATGGCCGGAACGAATGTGATGTCGAAGACATCGCCCCATGCAGCACGGACCGCCATCAAGGGCTGAACGCTATCAGCCTCCAAAATCACGATGGTCGTGGGATCGTTGGATTGCAGCCAGTACTCCGCGACCAGGCGAGTTCCTGCAGGCGGCTGATACTGCGCCCGGCGTGCGACGCTCTCCGCCATCGGCGGTGCGTCAGGTCTGATTTTGAGGAATGCGACGAACAACATGGTTCACCTCCGTATGATATTGCCTCAGGCATTGGCCTGAGGTGGGAACGTGTCGTACTTCGCCATCAGCGCAATCACTTTGCCCATATCTTTGGGCGGCCACGACGGCTCGGTCTTCACCAACTCAGCCAGTTCTGCAAAGTAGCTCTCAAGTCCTGCCGGTGACGCCACCAACAGATATCTGGCTGGCGCGTCCGTTTGGTTCGAGAAGGCGTGCACCGTGCCCGGCGGGACGTAGGCATAGCTGCCCGGCCCGGCCTGGATCGTCTCATCGCCGACGCGCAGCGTCAGCACGCCCTCAAGGACGTAGAAGATTTCGGTCGTGACCTTGTGCCAGTGCGGCGGTGGGCCGGCGAACTGTGGCGGTGCGGTATATTCCAAGACCAGCCATTGACCGTTGGTCTGCGCTCCGACGGATTTATAGGTGATGGTCACGCCCAGGGCGGTGAGCGTTTCGCCGGCGTTGGGCGCATGCACGATAGGCGTGGTGCTGGCGCGGTTGATTGACATCGGCACGGTGTACTCTCCTTTAGCAGTTGAGGGTGGATCGCCGGTCGTCTCACCCGGCGCATCTTGTGTAAAGATCTTTAGATAGGCCGTCAAATCTTCCAGATTCTTGAAACCTTTACGCTCAGTTCGGCGCGCGTTCTCAAGGCCGAAGCGCCACTTCATGTTGTCACCTGGGTAATCCGCGCCCTCCTTCCAGAGGCTGAGGACGAAGATGTGATAGCGCGATGGGTGTTTTCCTGAATCGCGTAGCATATGTTTCGGCCTTGCGTCACCGTTTGTGTTATACTTGCCTCATCATAGCGAGATATCGTTTGGAGATCGTTTGCTGGAGCAGGATATGGCGAATGAGCTTGAAATTCGTCTCTTCGGCGGTTTGCGGATTGCGCTAGACGGAGCACCCGTCGCCGACTTCATGTCGCAGAAGGTCCCGGCGTTGCTGGCCTATCTGGCGATGAACAAAGGACTGCAGCGCCGCGACGATTTGGCCGCGCTCCTCTGGGGCGAAATGCCCGACACGGACGCCAGGAACAACCTGCGGCAAGCCATCGCCAACCTGCGCAAGCTGCTGGAACCACACATCCTGATCACCCGCGAGACGGTCGAGATCAACCCAAGCACGACTCTCTTCCTCGACGTGGCTACCTTTGAGCGCGGCCTGCAAACCCAATCCGCACCCACTCGCTCTCTCCCGCTCTCCTCCTCTCCCGCTCACCCCGTTACGCGTGTTCAGCAGTTGCGCGATGCGACTGCGCTCTACCGAGGGGACTTCCTGGCCGGCTTCTTTGTGCGCGACGCGCCGGCGTTCGAGGAATGGATGCTGGCCCAGCGAGCGCGTTACCGGGAGCTGGCGTTGCACGCGCTACACACGCTCACCCAGCTTCACCTGGATGAGGGCCAGTATGACCATGCGATCAGCGACGCCACCCGGCTGCTGATGCTCGACTCTTGGCGAGAGGAGGCGCACCGCCAACTCATGTTAGCGCTCGCGCGCACCGGTCAGCGCTCGGCTGCGCTGACGCAGTATAAGCGTTGTCGCCGCCTGCTGCGGCAGGAACTGGAAGTTGAGCCGTCGGCAGAGACGAATGCCCTATACGAACACATCAAGGCCGCCATGCAAAGACCGCGGCATAATCTTGCTGTCCCCGATACCGAGCTGATCGGTCGCACGTCCGACCTCGCGGCACTTCGCCGCCGCTTGGCCGCGCCGACGTGCCGTTTGTTGACCTTGGTGGGACCAGGCGGTGTGGGCAAGACGCAATTGGCGCTGGAGGCAGCGCGTGACCACGTCGAGGCTTTCCTGGATGGCGCATGGTTGGTGGAGCTGGCGACGCTGTCCGGGCCGAACGATCTCGCAGCCGCGATGGCCGATGGTCTAGGGTTCGCTTTCACGGGCACAGGCCCGCTCGAGCCACAGTTGATCGACGCCCTACGTCGCAAAGAGCTTCTTCTCCTTCTGGATAACTTCGAGCATTTGATCGCGCCATCTTCTCTAGGCCTGCTGAGCACAATCCTCAAACAGGCGCCTGGGGTTAAGATCCTGATCACATCGCGCGAACGCTTGAATCTGGCAGCCGAATGGCTGTACGACGTTTCCGGACTGCCGTATCCCACTGATGACGCAGAAGCAACGGCCTACCCCGCCGTCCAGCTTTTTGCCCAGCGTGCACGGCGTATTCGCCCCGATTTCAGCCTGAACCCGACCAATGTGCACGCGGTGACGCGCGTGTGTCAGATGGTCGAGGGATTGCCGTTGGCCATCGAGCTGGCAGCCGCCTGGACGCGCGCCCTATCAGCCGACGAGATTGCCGCAGAGGTGGTGCGCGGGTTGGCGTTTCTAGCGAGCACCGCGCAGGATATCCCCGAACGCCACCGCAGTCTGGCGGCTATCTTCGAGCAATCATGGTCATTGCTCGATTGGGGCGAGCGGGATGCCCTGATGCGATTTTCCACCTTTCGCGGCGGTTTCGATCGACAAGCAGCCGCGGCTGTAGCAGGGCCGGTATGTCCCGCTCTCCAGACGCTGTGCGATGGATCGCTGATACGTGTCGACAGCCAGGGACGGCATGACATGCATCCGCTCGTGCAGCAGTTTGCCTGTGAGAAACTTGCCCAAGTACCGCCGCACGTGAACCAGGAGGCACGCGGCCGTCACGCTCACCACTTTGCCGCGCGGGTTCAGAGTCGCGAGCAGGGCTTCCACGGGGAACAGGATAAGCAGGTCCTCGCATGGATGATCGCGGAAGCGGATAATATCCAGGCCGCCTGGGACTGGGGCGTGCTGCGAGCCGATGCGGCGCTCCTGGAGCAGTTCCTGGAGAGCTTTCTCTACTTCTTCGATATTCAGGGGCGCTACCAAGAATGTCTGGATCTGATCGGGCGAGCGCGGCAAGCGCTCAGGGCCGCCAATTGCACGCTCAAAACCCCCGATTCTTCCCGCAGCGTCGGACGCGTGTTGGCGTTACACGCTGCGTTCCAGTTTCGGATCGGGGCCTTCGAACTCGCCCGTCAGGACGCCGAGGAAGCGCTGAAGCTATTGAAACCGTTTCAGCCCCACCGCGATATCGGTCACGCGCGGCTATACCTCGCCGCGGCGCTTTACGGTCTCGGTGAGATGGATAAGGCGATAGACTGGTTCCTGGCGGCCGCGACGGCCTATGAAGAAGCGGGGCACAACTGGGGAGTCGGTGCGACACTTGATAATGCCGGATATCTCGAATTCCTGCGCGGCAACCTGGTCGCAGCAGAGACCCACTTGAAATGCGCGTTGGAAATCGCGCAGCAAACGGGCAGCCGCTATCTCCTCACCGGCGTCTATGATCATCTGGCGACGTTGATGGCGTCGCAGCGCCGTTTCGATGAGGCAATGACATACGTCGACCGATGCCGCAAGGTGTTGGATGAACTGGATCGGCCTTACATCGTGGCGAGCCTATCCCTCTCCTTAGGTCAGATCGCCGCTCAGTCCGGCGAGTGGGCGGAGGCTGAGGCGCATGCGACGCGCGCATTGGTCCCGGCGCGTATCACCGGCAACCGGTTGGATATCATCAAGGCGCTCATTCAGCTAGGGCACACTCGGGTGGCGCGCAACAACCTTGCCGCTGCACAAGAGGCGCTTCGTGAGGCAGCCATGCTCGGACGGGAGATTCATGCAGAGAGTCTCCTCGTGGATGTGATCGCCGGGCTGGCAGATCTGGCGTGCGCTGCGGGCAAGCGCTCGGAGGCCGTTAAGCTGTACCGATTCACTAACGATCACCCATCTGCCAGCCAGGAGACCCGCGACAGAGCCGCCCATCGCCTGTACAAGCTCGGGATCCCTTTGTCGGCACTTCCTGTCGGGGCTGATCGCCTATCGCTGAACGAGATGCTAGAGTTGGGGCTGGCGAGACCCTGAGATCTCCTGGCAGCGATGGAAATAAGCTGTTGCCAAGCATGATGCGATCTGGCCGGCGGGCAGGACGTAGACACGCCCCCCGGTGGCATATTTGACATTTCGCCGCAACCGATCTAATATATGAGCAGTCTCTCATGTATAGCATCACCAGAGTGGAGCACATTGCACCCGAATAACCCAGGGACGGTCAA
>JALOOE010000743.1 GCA_025454565.1 Anaerolineae bacterium | reverse complement strand
GGCTACGACGGCGCCATGGACACCTGCATCACCATCCGCACCGTAGTCATGCGCGGCGCCACCTGCACGCTGCAAGTTGGCGCCGGCGTCGTGGCCGACAGCGACCCCGCCTACGAGTGGCGCGAGACGATGAACAAAGCGCGCGCGCTGGCTGTGGCGGTGGATGTGGCGGAACGAGGATTAGTCAACGATGAACGATGAGTGATGAATGATGAATCCAGAGCAGAGTCGTGCGCGAAGACGGCTTCGGGATTCATCGTTCAGCATTCATCATTCATCGGTCAGCATTGCCAAAGAAAACCATGGAGCGACTCATATGACACAAAAACGCATTCTCACCGGCGACCGGCCCACGGGTAAACTGCATCTGGGCCACTATATCGGCAGCCACCGGCACCGCCTGGCCCTGCAGGATCAGTACGAGTGCTTCTTCCTGGTGGCTGACCTGCACATGCTGACCACCAAGAACACCAAGGACGACATCCTGGCCATCGCCGACAACGCGCGATCCATCGTGTTGGACCACCTGGCCATCGGCATCGACCCGACCAAGGTGACCTTTTACCTGCAATCGGCCGTGCATGAGATCTACGAGCTGCAGTTGCTGCTCAGCGCGCTGGTGACGGTGGAGCGCCTGCAACAGTTGCCGACCATCAAGGACATGGCCGACGCGGCCGGGCTGGACCAGATCCCCTACAACCTGCTCGGCTATCCGGTGCTGCAATCGGCCGACATCCTGATGCCGCGCGCGCATCTGGTGCCGGTCGGCAAGGACAACGAGAGCCACGTGGAGCTGAGCAGGCAGATCGCGCGCCGCTTCAACAACGCCTACGGCGAGGTCTTCCCCCTGCCGGATCCCTTCGTCGTCGGCGGCACGCTGGTGGGCACCGACGGCCAGGCGAAGATGAGCAAGAGCCTGGACAACGCCATCTTCCTCAGCGACGACGCTCCCACCGTACGCCGCCGCGTCTTCAGCATGTACACCGACCCCAACCGCATCAGCGCCGACATCCCCGGCACCGTCGAGGGCAACCCGGTCTTCCAGTACCACGACTACTTCAACCCCAACAAGGAAGAGGTCGAGGATCTGAAAGCGCGCTACCGCGCCGGCCGCGTCGGCGACGTGGAGGTCAAAGAAAAGCTGGCGCTCGCCCTCAACAACTTCCTCGACCCCATCCGTGAGCGCCGCGCCCACTACGAGGCCCAGACCGGCTACGTAGACGAGCTGCTCTACGAAGGCACCCAGCGCGCCCGTCAAGAGGGCCAGGCCACGCTGCTGGAGGTCAAAAAGGCCATGGGGCTGACGGGGGTGTGGAACAGGATCAGCCGCGCGGCGGAGGTAACGAGTAACGAGTAATGCGTAACCCGGAGAAGGATGTGAGTTGGAGGCTAGGATGAACTTTGTCGAGTGGAGCGACACGGTTCCCGCAGAAATTCGGGACGATGTGTTGTGGACGGTCAAGGCATATCAGTTGGCGTTGTTTGCGGCTGACATTGCCTGGCCAGACGTTACGAAGCTGATGGGCGACCTGCGCACCAGGGATCTGTCTGATCAGTTGTATCGGGCTGTGGGTTCCGTGAGCGCAAACATCGGCGAGGGATACTCGCGTCGATCCGGGCGTGACCGCGCCCGCTTCTTCGAATACGCTCTCGGATCCGCGCGTGAGGCAAGGGATTGGTACTACAAAGCCCGTCATGTGCTGGAGCCTTCTGTTGTCAATCATCGTCTTCGTCTGTATACGCAGATCATCCGTCTGCTCCTGACCATGATCCCCAGACAACGCCGTGCTCAACTCTCTGACGGCCAACTCAAAGAGGAACAGCCGCCTTATGACGCCCGCCCGTTCGACCCGCTAGAAAACACGCCTCTCTCCTAGCACACCTTACGCATTACTCGTTACGCATTACTGGTCACACACACCTCCACCGTAAGGATATTACCATGATCGCCTTCATCGACAACTACGACTCATTCACCTACAACCTCGTCCAGTTCATCGGCGAGGTGATGCTGGAGGATCGCTTGGGCGACCCGCACACGGCGCTGCGCGTGTGGCGCAACGACGAGATCACGGTGGAGGAGCTGGCCAGCCTTCAGCCGGACTATATCGTCATCTCGCCCGGCCCTGGCTCGCCGGAGCAGGACAGCGGCGTCAGCAACGATGTGATCCGCCACTTCCACACAACCACGCCGCATCTTCCGCGACCTGCCCAGCCCCTTCCAGGCCACCCGCTACCACTCGCTGATCGTGCAGGAACCGCTGCCGGCCGAGCTGGAGCTGACCGCCTTCACCATGGAGGGCGAGGTGATGGGCGTGCGCCACCGCACCTACCGAACCTGCGTCGGCGTCCAGTTCCACCCGGAGAGCATCCTGACCGAGCACGGCAAGCAGTTGTTGCGCAATTTTCTGACGCTGGCAAGGTGACGCCATGATCCAACAATCCATCGCTACCCTTCTCGACCGCCGCGACCTGAGCGAGGACGACGCCTATGCAGCCATGATGCAGATCATGACCGGCCAGGCGACGCAGGCGCAGATCGGCGGGTTCCTG
>JALOOE010000218.1 GCA_025454565.1 Anaerolineae bacterium | reverse complement strand
GCTGGTCTTGCCGCCGAACATGTAGCGGTTCTTGGCGCCCTGGTTGGCGATCTGATCCATGGCGAGCGGGGTGAAATCGACGTACATGATCTCGGCAATAGGCCGCATGCCCGCCATGGCCGCGCCGACGGCCGCGCCGCCGATAGTCGCTTCGGAGATCGGCGTGTCGAGCACACGCCAGTCGCCGAATTCTTTGGAGAGGCCGCGCGTGGCGCCGTATGCCCCGCCGTAGGGGCCGACATCCTCGCCCATGATGAAGACGTGTTCGTCGCGTAGCATCTCTTCGCGGGCCGCTTCGACCAGCGCCGCAGCGTAGGAGATCTGGCGCATGTCGGGGCTGTTGCGCACGCGCTCGCGCAGCACGCGCTCGGCTTCGATTGCCGCGGCGGTCGTCGTGGATGGTGAGTAGACGTCGGTCAGCGCCTCGGCCGCGTCCGGCGCGGGGGAGGCGTTCGCAAAGGCCATCGCCGCGGTCATCTTGGCCTGTACATCCTGCTCGACCACCGCAAACTGCTCATCCGTCAGCCAGTTGACCATCTCCATGTCGTGCTTCACGCGGCCAATCGGGTCCGCTGCCTTCCATTCGGCTTCTTCGTCACGGGTGCGATAGGAGCGGTTGTCGGAATGCGAATGACCGTAGTAGCGATAGGTCTTGGCCTCGATCAGCGTCGGGCCTTCGCCGCGGCGGGCGCGCTCGGCGGCGCGGGCCACGGCCTCGCGCACGACGATCGGATCCATGCCATCCACAACCTCGCCAGGGATGCCGTAGGCGCAGGCGCGGTCGGCAATGTCAGGCAGCTTGGTGACGTGGTTCCACGGCACCGACATGCCATACATGTTGTTCTCGGCCACGAAGATGACGGGCAGATTGAACGCGCTCGCCATGTTCAGGCTCTCGTGGAAGGTGCCCTCGTTGGAGGCGCCATCGCCGAAGAAGCAGACGACCACGCGGTCGGTGCCCATCAGCTTTTGCGCCAGCGCCGCGCCGACGGCCACCGGCAGGTTGCCGCCTACGATGCCCGTGGCGCCCAGGTTGCCGTGATCCACATCGGCGATGTGCATCGAGCCGCCCTTGCCTTTGCAGTAGCCGCCCGATTTCCCCATCACCTCGGCCATCATCTTGTTGTAGTGGTCCTGCTTGGCCTCCGGCGATTTGGCAGCCTTGTCGCCATGGGCGTGCGCGTGGCCATGCCCGCGATGGGTGCTGGTGATGAAGTCGTCGTCGCGCAGCGCGGCGACCGCGCCCACCGACACCGCTTCTTCGCCGGCGTAGAGGTGCGATGCGCCTTTCAGCACCCCTTTGGTCAGCAGGCTGGAGATGTTGTCTTCCAGCGCGCGAATCTCCATGACCTGACGCAGGTAGCTCAGCAGGTCGTCGCGGGTGAGCTGCTGTTCTTCGATCAGCGCCGAAACTTGCTCGGCGGTCAACGGTTTGAGAGGTGGCATGGGTTGCTCCTATGCTAGATGGAATGTGTTCCGGTATGTGTCACGAGGAGGGCTTTACGGGTATGTATTGCGTAGTGCGTATTGCGTAATCAGGTGGCCCGCAGGCGACGGAACACGAACTACGAAATACGCAGTACGTCCGCGAAGTCACTCCACTCAGACCACCACGACTTCGACGCCGACGGCGCGCGCCTGCGTCACCAGGTCGGCGGGCGCATATGCGTCGGTGATAACTCTGTGGACCTGTTCCAGGCTGGCGAACGACGCCAGGCCGGCACGGCCCCACTTGGTCGCGTCGAGCACGGCGATCGCCTGCCGGCACATCGCGACCACCGGGCGTTTGACCTCGGCTTCTGCTAGGCTCACATCGGTCAGCCCTTCGGCTATGCTGATGCCGTGGGCGCCGAAAAAGCCCTTGCGGATGTTGAAGCGGCGCAACCCCTCCGGGGCATCGCCGCCGACCAGCGACGCGGTCTCGCGGCGCAACGTCCCGCCGATCAGGACGACCAGCACGCCGTGCGCGTCGATCAGCTCTTGAGCAATCGTCAGACCGTTGGTGATGACGGTGAGATCGCGGCAATTCTTGAGGTTCTGTGCGATGGCCAGCGCGGTGCTGCTGCTGTCGAGGAAGATCGCGTCGCCGTCGGCGACCATCGTCGCCGCGGCCGCGCCGATGCGCCCCTTTTCGATCACCTGCTGCTGCCGCCGGGTGGCCAGCGACAACTCATAGGGGCCGCGGATGGATGAGATGGCGCCGCCGTGTGTGCGGACGACGAGGTTGCGTTCGGACAGGGCCTGGAGGTCGGCGCGGATAGTGACTTCCGAGACGCCGAACTGCTGGCTGAGATCGGCAACAGAGGCGCGGCCCGCCTGGTTGATCCGGTCGAGGATCTCCTGGCGGCGCTCTTCGAGAAAGAGATCTCGGATGGCTTCTGGCATAAGAGCGAATGGCGAATCAGCGAATAGTGAGTTACGAATCTTTGTGTAATACTTACGATTGTTTTCATTCTACTACGAGTCGAAGGGGGTGTCAAAATCTGTCCGTCGCCTGCGCGCCCGATCTCTCACGTTTGCTCAAGCGGCACGCACGGCGTATAATCGCAACTGCCACTTGCTGAAGTGGAGGGTGATTCCATTTTTGCTCCTCTTTCATCCGTCAAGGGTTCGATCAATGACCAAACGCGATGTGATACGCGCCGTCCTCGACGGCAAACAGCCGCCCTATGTGCCGTGGTCATGCGGCTTCACGCTGGAAGCTGCCGAGAAGCTTCAGGCGCACTACGGTGATCTCGACCTCGATGACGCCCTGGACAACCACCTTCTCGGCTTGGGCAACGGCATCGGCTTCTTCGACGATCTGCCCAACGACCGGGTGCGGGATGTTTTTGGCGTCGTCTGGGATCGCAGCGTGGATAAGGATATCGGCCAGGTGGAGGGCTGCGTCCTGCCGGAGCCGACGCTGCGCGGCTACACCTTCCCCAACCCGCTCGATCCGCGCTTCTTCGCTGATATCCCCGGCCGGATTGCCAGCCACGGCGACCGCTTCCGGGTCTTCTCGATCGGCTTCTCGCTCTACGAACGCGCGTGGACGCTGCGCGGCATGTCGAACCTGATGATGGATTTCCACGATCATCCCGACTTCGTAGATGAGCTGCTCAACGCCATCGCCGATTACAACATCGCCCAGACGCGCGAGGCGTTGAAATATGACATCGACGCGATCCATTTCGGCGACGACTGGGGCCAGCAGCGTGGCCTGCAGATGGGGCCGCGTCTGTGGCGGCGTTTCATCCTCCCGCCGCTGACGCGCATGTATTCCGTCGTGCGGGATGCCGGCAAGTATGTCTCGATCCACTCGTGCGGTGATGTAGATGAGCTTTTTGACGACCTGATCGGCATCGGGCTCACCATGTTCAACCCGTTCCAGCCCGAGGTGATGGACGTCGCCAGTCTGATCCCGCGCTACCGCGGCCGGCTGGCGTTCCACGGCGGCCTCTCGACGCAGCGCACGCTGCCCTATGGCACGCCCGATGACGTGCGCGCAGAAACGCGCCGTCTGCTGGAGCTGGGTCGCGAGGGCGGCTACGTCTTCGCGCCGGCGCACGCCGTCGAGGGGGACGTATCGCTGGAGAATATGCTGGCGTTCATCGAGGTGATCCAGAGCCAGCCGGGCTATACGCGCTAGAAGCAACCATTCCTCACCACAAAGACGCCAAGACACGAAGAAACACAAAGAAAATGATAAGCTTTGTGCCCTCTGTGCCTTTGTGTCTTCGGGGTGAACGTTCTCTCACGCTGTGGCCGGTCTCTGACCGTGCCTCGGTCGGAGACCGGCCACAGCACCATAGAATCAGGACACCATAGAATCAGGAGCAAACACCATGAAACAAGTTACACTGGGTCTCATCGTCGGCAACCGGGGCTTTTTCCCGGCGCATCTGTGCGAAACCGGTCGCACGACCATCCTGAAGGTGCTCGAAGCGGAAGGCATCCAGGTCATCGCTTTGGGGCCGGAGGAGACCACCTACGGCAGCGTCGAAAGCGTGAGTGACGCGGAGAAGTGCGCTGCGCTCTTCAAGAAACACGCTGAGGAGATCGACGGCGTCCTGGTCACGCTGCCGAACTTTGGCGATGAGCGGGCCGTGGCGAACGCGATCCGCTGGAGTGGGCTCGATGTGCCGGTGTTGGTCCAGGCCACTCCCGATGACATGACCAAGATGACCGTCGCCGACCGCCGCGACTCCTTCTGCGGCAAGATGTCGGTCTGCAACAACCTGCGCCAATATGGCATCAAGTACTCGCTGACCAGCCAGCACACCGTCGCCCCGGATAGCGCGGCTTTTCTGGCCGATCTGCGCCAATTCGTCGGCGTCTGTCGTACGGTCGGCGGCCTGCGGGGCGCGCGCGTGGGTTTGATCGGCGCGCGGCCCGCAAACTTCATCACCGTGCGCTTCAGCGAAAAGCTCTTCGAGCGCGCCGGCATCTCGGTCGAGACGATTGATCTTTCCGAGATCTTCGGCAAGGCGAATAAGCTGGCGGCCAATGACGCGAAGGTCAAGGCTAAGGTTGAGCAGGTCCGTGCCTACGTGCCGGTGCGCGACACACCGGCCGAGGCGCTGGTCAAGATGGCGCAGCTCGGCGTGGTGATCGACGACTGGATGGCCGCCAACAAACTCACCGCCAGCGCGATCCAATGCTGGACCTCCATGGAGGAGTTCTACGGCGTCGTGCCGTGCACCATCATGAGCATGATGAGCAACAACCTGACGCCGTCGGCCTGCGAGACGGACATTGCCGGCGTGATCGGCATGGTTGCGATGGCGCTTGCCTCCGGCAAACCCAGCGCGTTGGTGGACTGGAACAATAACTTCGGTGAAGACCCTGACAAGTGCGTGATCTTCCACTGCTCCAACCTGCCGAAAGACGTCTTTGCGCCGGCCCCGATCAAGCCGGACGACATCATGGTGATGGACTACCAGGCGATCATCGCGGGCACGGTGGGCAAGGAGAATACCTTCGGCACCGTGGTCGGCCGCGTCAAGGCCGATCCGTTCACCTATTGCCGCGTCTCGACGGACGACTACACCGGTCGCATCCTGGCTTACCTGGGTGAGGGCGAGCTGACCAACGACCCGCTCGACACCTTTGGCGGCTACGGCGTCGCGCGCATCCCCAACCTCCAGAAGCTGCTCACACATATCTGCGAGAACGGCTACGAACACCACACCGCCATCAACCTGTCCCAGGTCGCCGGCGCGGTGAACGAGGCGTTGGGGAAGTATATGGGGTGGGAA
>JALOOE010000217.1 GCA_025454565.1 Anaerolineae bacterium | reverse complement strand
GGCGGGCACCGGCGGCGACGAAGCGGGGCTCTTCGCAGCTGATCTCTTCCGTATGTACACGCGCTGGGCCGAAGAACATCGCTGCAAAACTGATCTGATGAGCCAGAGCGAAACCGGCGTCGGCGGGTTCAAGGAAGTGATCTTCCAGGTGCGCGGCCACGGCGCCTATTCACGTCTGAAGTACGAGAGTGGCGTCCACCGCGTACAACGTGTGCCCGTCACCGAGGCGCAGGGCCGCATCCACACCTCGACGGCGACCGTGGCTGTGCTGCCGGAAGCGGACGAGGTGGATGTGGAGATCGGCCCGAACGACGTACGCATTGACGTCTTCCGGGCGACCGGCCCAGGCGGCCAGAGCGTCAACACCACCGATTCGGCCGTGCGCTTAACACATCTGCCGACGGGCATGGTGGTGAGCTGTCAGGATGAGAAATCGCAGCTCCAGAACCGGATTAAAGGGATGGCTATCCTGCGTGCCCGGCTCTATCAGGCGGAGCAGGAGCGTTTGTCCAGCGAGCGCAGTGAAGCCCGACGCAGTCAGGTGGGCACAGGCGAACGCAGCGAGAAGATCCGCACCTACAACTACCCACAGAATCGCGTCACCGATCATCGCATCGGCAAGACCATTTACAACCTGCCGGCCGTCCTGGACGGCGACCTGGACGAGTTTATCGACGAATTGGCGACCACAGAACAAGCGGAAAGACTGCAGGCTATCGACGACGAGGGATGAGTTGAACAGCGAAAAACCGAAGACGGTTCCGTCCGCTCCGCCCACAACAGGGCAATCCGGCAACCGAGCGAACGGGGAGACGGCCGAGTCAGTGGAGACTCCGCCTTGCCCGGAGCTGTTACCCTCCGGTTTTGCCTGGTCGCTAGATCGCTCGTGTGATGTCGGTCGGGCAATGCTGGCAGCATCGCGTCGACTGCGCGAGGAGGAGACCGATACACCTCAGCTCGATAGCGCCGTGCTGATGGCGCACGTGCTAGGGGTCAGCAAGACGTGGCTGTATGCCCATCCGCATCGCCGATTGACCGAAAAAGAGATCACCCGGTACGAGTCTCTCGTCCGGCAGCGCATCTGTCAAGCGCCGATTGCCTACCTGGTCGGCTATAAGGCGTTCTACGGGCTTGACATTACCGTGGACCGTAATGTGCTGATCCCCCGCCCTGAGACCGAGTTGTTGGTCGAACGCGCGCTGGATTATGTCACGCGCTTACAGGCGCAGGGTTATCAGCCTCGGGTGGCCGATATCGGCACGGGCAGCGGCGCCATCTCCACGGCCATCGCCGTCAATGCGCCAGGTGTGACGATCTACGCGGTGGATCTTTCGGATGCGGCGCTCGCGGTGGCCGCGCAGAATGTCTGGCGCTACGGCCTGGGCGAGCAGGTGCAGCTCCTGCCTGGCAATCTGACCGATCCGCTGCCGGGACCGGTCGACGCGATCATCGCCAACCTGCCCTACGTGGCCACACCGGACCTGCCTAACTTACCACGCCAGGTGCGCGAGTTTGAACCGGTCCTCGCGCTCGACGGCGGTCCGGACGGTCTGCGCGTGTTCCGAGCTTTCTTCGATGGCCTTGCCGGCGCACAGGCGGGATCGCGGCTCAAGCCGGGCGGGCGCATCTATCTTGAGATCAATGCGGATCAGGGCAAGGCCGTCCAAGCGTTGGCCCAACTCGCGCTGCCCGGCGCCGAAGTGATTGTGCTGCCCGACTACGCTGGCCTCGACCGCGTTGTCGTTGCGGCGACGTGAAGTTACTCGACATGACATACCGTTTACTCGCCCTCGACCTCGACGGAACAACCGTCGCAGGTGGCCAACAGCCCACACAGCATGTGATCGATGCCATCGAGGCGGCCGTTGCACACGGCGCGCACGTGGTGGTGGCGACCGGTCGGCCCTACGTGTCAGCGCGACGCTATGCCGCAGCGTTGGGCCTCTGCACGCCGGTGATCTGCTTCCAGGGCGCGCTGGTCAAAGAGTGCGGCGGCGAGGAACGCACGCTCTTCGCCGAGGGAGTCCCCGCTGAGCCATTTGCCGAGGTGGTCGCCCTGGCGCAGGCACAGCAGCTTGAGCTGAATATCTACACCCAAGACCGCATCTACCGCGGCCCGACTGCTTATTCGCCCGAATTCTATGATCTCTGGTTTGGCGGAGAGACGCGGCCGGTGGACAGCCTGGTCGCTGCGTTCGATGGGCTGCGAGGCCGCGCAGATCCGGTACTCAAGGGGCTCTTCATCAGCGAAGAGACAGACGGCGACCGACTGACGCACGATTTGCAGGCGCGCGTCGGCGACCGAATGACAGTGATGCGCTCCCACCCACTGTTCGTGGAAGTGACCTCACCCAACGTCTCTAAAGGCAATGCGCTCTCCGTCGTCGCCGACTGGTACGGCGTGTCTCGTGCGGAAACCATCGCGGTCGGCGATTCGGGCAACGACGTGAGCATGGTTGCGTGGGCGGGTCTCGGCGTCGCCGTGGCGAACGCGACACCCGATGTCCTGGCCGTGGCGGATTGGGTGGCGCCGGCTGTGACCGACGAAGGCGTGGCAGCGGTGATCGAGCGGTTTATCCTGAACAATGGACGAGCATAACGGACGGAAGACGGAAGACGGAAGACGGAAGACGGCGGACGATGATCCGTCACTCGTCACGCGTCAGTTGTCGGTCGTTGATCGCGCCGCCGCGCTGCTGAAAGCGGGCGAACTCGTCGCCTTCCCCACCGACACGGTGTACGGCGTCGGCGCCATTGTGTGGGATGCCGCTACGGTCGGGAAGCTGTACACAGCCAAGCTGCGCGCACTCGACAAAGCGATCCCCGTGCTATTGGCCGATCCCGAGGACATCGCCCTGGTCGCCCGCGATCTGCCGACCGTGGCATCGCGGATCGCTGAACATTTCTGGCCCGGCCCGCTCACGCTCGTCGTGCCGAGAGCCGGTCGCGTGCCCGATGAGGTCACAGCGGGCGGCGATACCGTCGCCGTGCGCGTGCCCGACCACAACCTCGCCCGTGCCCTGATCCGCGCGACCGGCGCGCCGTTGGCGACGACCAGCGCCAACCTCTCAGGCCAGTCCAGCCCGGTCACGGCGCAAGAGGTGACGGCGCAGCTCAGCGATCGCATCGCCCTCATCCTCGATGGCGGGCGCTGCCCCGGCGGTGTGCCTTCTACGATCCTCGATCTGACCCAACCGCAGCCTCGCATCCTCCGACCTGGGCCAATTAGCCTGGAACAGATCCTCGGCATCCTGCGCTGACGGTGCGTTACAACCTTTCTTGTGCTATAATCGGCCCATGCTGATCGGGATTGACGCCAGCCGCGCGACGATCGCGCGACGCACCGGCACCGAGACCTACTCGCGCAACCTCATTCACGCGCTGATCGGTCTGGGATCGGAGCACTGTTTTCGGCTGTATACGAACGGGCCGGCCGAGGTGCCGGGCGCGACCGCCGCCAACGTCGAAATCCGCGCCATCCCCTTCCCGCGGCTGTGGACGCACCTCCGGCTCAGCGCCGAGATGCTCGCACACCCGCCCGACGTGTTGTTTGTGCCGGCGCACGTCCTGCCGTTGATCCATCCGCGGCGCAGCGTGGTCACGGTGCACGATCTGGGCTATCTGCACTATCCGGAAGCGCATCGCGCAGCCGACCGGCGTTACCTGGAGTGGTCGACGCGCTGGAATGGGCGGCAGGCGACGGCGGTGCTCGCCGATTCGCAGGCGACGAAAGACGATCTGGTGCGCGCCTACGGGGTCGATCCCGGCCGCGTGCACGTCGTCTATCTGGGGCGCGACCAGGCGTTCGGCCCGGTGCGCGATGCCGATCAGATCGCACACGTTCGGGAACGTTACGGCATCGTCGGGCGTTACCTCTTGTATGTCGGCACTCTGCAACCGCGCAAAAACCTCGCCCGCGTCATCGACGCGTTCGCCGGGTTGGCCGGCGATCCCGCCCTGGCGGGTGTGCAGCTCGTGTTGGCAGGCAAGCGCGGCTGGCTGTACGACGACTTGTTTGCGCAGGTCACACGCTTGGGCCTGACGAGCCGGGTCGTCTTTCCGGGCTACGTCGAAGAGGCCGACCTGCCGGCGCTGCTCAGCGGCGCACTGGCCCTGGTTTTTCCATCCTTGTACGAAGGCTTCGGCATCCCGGTGCTCGAAGCAGGAGCGTGCGGTGTGCCTGTGATCACCAGCAAGACCTCGTCGCTGCCAGAGGTAGCGGGGGATGCAGCATTGCTCGTCGATCCACACGACGTGGACGCGATCGCGGACGCACTGTTGCGGATCGCCACGGATGCCGAGCTGCGCGCCGAACTCGATCGCCGCGGCCAGGAGAACGTCAAACGCTTCTCGTGGGAAAAGTGCGCGCGGGAGACGTTGACAGTGTTGGAGGAAGCGGCGAGGTGGGGTAGGAAGTAGACAAGGTGACAAGGTGACAAGGTGACAAGGTGACTTGGTATCAGCCAGATTCACCGTGTCACCCGCTCACCATGACACCCGCTCACCGTGTCACCCGATCATCGCTGAGGGTACGACTTGGGAACGATTCTGACACTCGACGCGGCGCTCACCTGGCGGCAAACGCAAGCCGCGACAGGCCGCACCGTGGTACTGACCAACGGGCACTTCGACCTGTTGCACGTCGGACACGCGCGCTATTTGCAGGCGGCACGGGCATTGGGCGATGCGCTGATCGTCGGGCTGAACAGCGACGCGTCGACACGGGCGCGCAAGCCAGGCCGCCCCATCGTGCCGCAGGATGAGCGCGCCGAGTTGTTGGCCGCGCTGGGCTGCGTGGATGCAGTCGTAATCTTCGACGACGTGACCGCCAACGCGCTGGTCACAGCCCTGCGCCCCGACATCTACGCCAAGGGCGGCGACTGGAGCCGGGCGGACGGACCGCGCCCCCCCGAAGCTGCGATCGTCGCCGGCTATGGGGGGCGCGTTGTCTACCTGCCCTTCATCCCCGAACGCTCTACGACGGCGCTGATCGAAAAGATAGCGGATTTGGGATCACGGAACGCGGAGTAGTCCGTATTGTGAAGTGGAATCGCCCTCGATGAGCCAACCCGCAACGCCCTCCCCCACCCTGCAGGATGCCGGCAATCCCCATGCCGACGCCGCTGCACCGGCGGACCCGGCGGCTTCAGCACCACCCACGGGCTCAGGGCTGGCCCGATCGGCCGGCATTGTCGGCATAGGCAACATCGCCAGCCGCGTCATCGGGCTCGCGCGCGACACCATCACCT
>JALOOE010000216.1 GCA_025454565.1 Anaerolineae bacterium | reverse complement strand
AGCGCCGGCGTCGCGCCTTCCTCGATGCCGATGCGGATGTAGCTTTCCGTCCGTTCGAGTTGGCTCCGGCTGATCATCGGTCCCAGGTCGGTGCACCCATCGGCCGGCAGCCCCACCACGAGCTTGCTGGCCCGATCGATCAGCCGCGCCATGAACTCGTCGTAGAGGCTATCGGGCACGAAGAGGCGCGACCCGCTCTCACACGCCTGGCCGTTGTGCATGAAGGTCGCCCACAGGCTGCCGTCCACCGCGATGTTCAGCTCCGCATCATCCAACAGTAGATTGGGGCTTTTGCCGCCCAGCTCCAGCGTCACCTTTTTGATCGTGCCGGCTGCCTGGCGCATCACCTCGCGCCCCACCTCGGTGCTGCCGGTGAAGGCGATCTTGTCCACCAGCGGGTTCTGCGCGAGCTCCGCGCCGACGGTCGCGCCCGGCCCGGTGATGAGGTTGAGCACGCCGGGCGGCAGCAGGTCCGTCTCGGCGATGATCTCGAACATGCGCAGCGCGCTGAGCGGGGTGAGGCTGGCGGGCTTCAACACGATGCTGTTCCCGGCAGCCAGCGCCGGCGCGATCTTCCAAACCGCCATCATGAACGGGAAATTCCAGGGGATGATCTGCCCGCAGACGCCGATCGGTTCGCGCTGGACGAAGTTGTAGGAGAGGGACGGAAAGGTGATCTGCGGCACCGGTTCGAGCGGCTCGAAGCCGGCCAGCTTGGCGAAATGGCGGAAGTGCAGCAGGCCGACGGGAATGTCCATCAGATGCGCCTTGCGCCACGTGCAGCCGCCATTGTGCATCTCCAGGTCGGCCAACTCATCTTCGTGCTCGTGGAGCGCGTCGACGATCTTGTGCAGGATGCGGGCGCGTTCGCCGGGGGCCATCTGCGGCCACGGGCCTTCATCGAAGGCCAGGCGGGCCGCACGAATGGCGTCGCGGGTGTCTTCGGCATCCGCTTTGCCGACGTATGCCAGAATCTCGCCGGTGGCAGGGTTGTAGATTGGTTCGTATTGCTCGGCATGGCCAGCCCGCCACTGGCCGCCGATGTAGAGATCGTGGTGTTCGGCGCCGTTGGTCTCTCCATCTATTATCATGGTTCGCCTCCGTTGAGCGCGTGCGCGCCGCTCGATGACGCGCTGCGTTATGAGCGCAGTATACATCGGCGCAGCAGGCGCGTCAACTGATTGAGCGGGGCAAGATCGCGACGGATGGCGTAGCGTATGTGGTCATGTGGAAATGAACGTTTGCGCCGCCCGAAATCCTCGCGTATAATCCGCTACACGCCGTCCATTGTCATCTTGCTGCGAGGACAAGCGATCATGAGTGCTCTGGAATCCGCCAATCAGGCCGCACAACGCAACTGGTCGGGCTGGGCCATGCTCGCCCTCGAGCGTATCCCCATACCCTATCCGCTGCTCGTGGCGCTCGTCGGCGTGATGGCGGCGGTCGAGCAGATGCTGGAGTACGCCATCGCGGCCCAGACGGGTGCGCTGATGCCCAATCCTCTCGGCCAGGCCACCGTCTTCGTCACGCTATTTGTCTACATCCTGGTCGTCCTCCGGATGCTTAAGCGCGCCGCGTTGGCGGCGCTTGAGGAGTTGCGCCCGTCGGTCCGCATCAGCGATGCGTCGTACGACGGGCACGTGTATCAGATGGTCAATGCACGGTGGAGCATCGAAGTCGGACTGTTGATTGGCTCCGTCGTGACGGTGGTGCTGCTCTTCGGGGTGGGACAAAGCGATCTATTTCTTCTCGGCGGCGGATTCCCTGCTGCTTTGCTGCTGAAGGTGTTCATGGCCTTCACCTATGTGTTCCTCGGTTGGCTCCTGCTGTCGCTGATCTATGCCGCCATCCGGCAGGCGCGCGCGTTGGGATCCCTGGCGCGTTGTCCGCTCGATGTGAACGTCTATCACCCCGCGAATCTGTTCCCCTTCGGGCGGCTGAGCGTCTGGCACGGTGTGGCAATCGTCGGCCTGGTGATGATCCCGCTGCTGATCCTCGGCATGCCGAGCAGGGCCGGCTTTCTGGTCATCGGCTTCTCGATCATCGGCCTGGCCGCGGTTTTCATCCCACTATGGGGCGTGCACGAGCAGATCGGCAACGCCAAAGCTAAGGCGCTGGATGTGATGAGCCGGCAGCTTCTCGATGTTCAGACGAAGTGGCTCGATCCCTTGAATCACAGCGCCGACGAGTCGAAGCGCTTGTCCGACAGGATCAACATGCTGCTGACACTGCGCAAAGTCATCACGGAGTCGCCGAGTTGGCCGTTCAAGAGCGAAGCGGCCATTGTACGCGCCGCGATTGCGGCCGCCAGCCCGCTGATCTACTTCATCCTCAACCAGCTCATCCTGAGGTTCTTGCTCACTGGCGCCATCCGCTGAGGTGGGGCCAGAGGCTCGAAAAATCGAACGAGGCAGCCATGTTCCGACTGCCTCGTTGTCTTCATTTGGTTCCAGCGCGGGATCTGCTTACCAGAGGACCCCTGGGTGACCATCCCTGCCGGCCATTTGCTGCACCTGCCCCGCAACCTCAGCCAACGTCTGCGGATCAAGCCGTTTGATTCCGGCGACCTCTCTCGGGAGCAGCTTGATGCGCAGGCTGCGCGCGGCTTGCTCCGGATCCTCAAGTAGCTTGCTGCGGAATTCGTCGTCCAACAAGGCTCGCCCTACCAATCGGGCCCGTTCGCTGTCAGTCATTCGAGAAGTCCCCCTTTCTTGAATCAGGTTGCTCAGCATCGGTCGAAACCATCGGACCGAACAAGCGTCGTACCGCGTCATTCAGCAATGCAGCGGCGTTGCCGGCCAGGCGTTCGCCGCATGTGGCTGCTTGCTGATCAAGCCAGCTCAGGTAGCGCTGCAAATCCGGGCAATTTGCCGGTCTTGCCCGTTTGCGCGCGATCCGTAGGTGATCCCGTGCAACCCGGAAGTACGGTCGTCCGGCCTTGTGGAGACAGATCTCCTGTTGTATGCTGCGCTCGTTGATCTGCCGGTATTCCGGCGTTTGCGGCAGCGGAGAGGCGTACGCCACGAAAGCATTGTATCGTCCGGCTGCCAGATCATCCGACCAATCCTGTGCGTGATCCAGCAGCACGGCGCTCACCAGCAGGTGGTCGATCGCATCGGTCAGCGCCGCGAGGAGATCCTCTCGCCCGGCCAGCACGCAGGCGCCGGCGACGCATACCTTCAGCGGTGCGCCGCGCTGCGCCAGTCGCAGGAAGTCATCCGGTCCATAGTCGCGGAAGCTGTGCTCCGGCATATCATTGCTGGACGCAGTCGCCGCCAACCATTCGGTCAGGTACTGATCGAAGGGTGCCCAAAACTTTTGCTCGCTGCCGAACAGGTCGATGTACTCCTGCATCCAACGCCTATAGAGCAGGGTCGCCAGGAGTGGCGCCACTGTCGGTCGGAATGGAAGTATTTCCCCATCGGCCCACGCGTCCTGCAGCCGGACATAGGCGAGCCCCACGACGTTCGATAGCACCAGGCGGCGCGTGACTTTGCTCGGCAAACCGAGGCTCTCGCCCAGCCAGAAAGGCAGGCTCCACTCCAATGCCCATCGCGGCGGCTGGATGGTCTCCAGCCAGGCGCCCGCCGCATCGGCCAGGCAAGGTGGCGCGGCAGAGCACGCAGCAAGATAGCATTCACGAGCCACCCGCTGCTCGACCATCGGCAGGACTGGCGGGGTATGCGTGGACGGGGCTCGCCTGAGGTTCACTTCCGACATACTGCGATTCTACCAAGCTTGTAAGGGCTTGTCAAGGCCTTGTGATATAATTGCGATTAGCCTTATTCGGATATCTGGAGAATGCGACGTTGGGTTTTCGCATACGGCATGAGGTTCAGAAAACATGTCCAGCGTTTCAGTTCTGCCCGACGCCTTGTTGAGCGGTCTGGTTGCGGAGTACGCCGATGCCGCCGCGATTGGCCTACTGCTGGCGGGCAGTCACGCGCGCGGCGATGCCACGCCGTACAGCGACATCGATCTGATCCGCTTCACGGCCGTCCTGCCGGAAACGGAGGCGGATCGCTACGCCCTGGCCTATCGCGAAGGGCGGCTGGTCAGCCTCTCGACCACCACAATCGACGCTAAACGAAATGAGCTGGGCCGGCCCGAGACGGCGATCTGGGCGGCGCCTGGGTTGCGTCAAGCTCGCATCTTGCTCGACCGAAGCGGCGCGCTGGCGGAGCTGCTGGGTGAGGCGCATACATTTCGGTGGGAGCCGCTGCAACTGGCGGCCGACACCTATGCCAGCTATCACGTAATGGGGCTGGCAGAGGAGGCTCATAAAGTCATCGGGGCATTGGCGAAGGGCGACGAAGCCGTGGCGCTGTATGGCACGTGGGGGTTGGTGGCTGGACTACTGCGCGCAGTCACTGTCCAGCGCGGCGTCTTGATCCGCACCGAGAACAGCTATTTCCAGCAGGCGCAGGCGGCTGCCGGCCTGGATTCGGCATGGTCGCATGCATTCCGCGTCGCGGTGGGGCTTGAGGTGGCGACGACAATGGCACGCGCTGCCGCGGCGCTAAGTCTGTATCAAGAAACGGCAATGCTGCTCGCTCCGGCGCTGCAGCGACAGCATCTCGATGTCATCCGCGGCGCGCTGGCGCGCATCGACGCATCGGGCCTGGTGCGCGAGGGCGAATGGGGGATGTAGCAGCCGCTGGTCAGCGCGCTTCGCGCTGCGCCAGCCCCAGGTGGACGAACAGCCAGGGCCAGGCCAGCGCCACCCACAGCATCATCAGGGCGTAGCGGACCACGCGAAAGCCCAGATCGTCCGGGAAGATTGCCTTCAGACCGAAGCGCAGCGCCACCAGGATGAGCAGCCCGATGACAAGACGCAGCGCTCGGCGCCAGAAGGCGCCGGCGGTGCTGAAGCGCACGCGGCGTTCTTCGACGGCCAGGCCGATCCAGGCACCGAGGATCATCCCGGCGACACTGCCCGCAGATTCATAGATGTGTGCATGTGCGACGGCGAATAGGTCGCCGAAGCGCGCGGGCTCACCGGCGGGAACGGCAGCCGCAACCAGATAGAGGGCGAGGAGCGCCGCGGAGACGAGGATTGCCGCGAGGATGTGCGTGCCCAGGGGCCACGCCGAGAACCGCGGTGCCAAGCGGGGCTTCAGCCAGAGGAAGCCGCCGAGCACCAGCAACCCCAGCGTCCAGCCGACCAGCACATCGCCCGGAAAGTGGACGCCGAGGTAGAGGCGCGAGAGCGAGATGAGGAAGATCAGAAGCACACTCAGCCAGCGCCACGG
>JALOOE010000742.1 GCA_025454565.1 Anaerolineae bacterium | reverse complement strand
CGACGGATTTCTCGATCGAGACCGACCCGCCAGCGAGCCGGATGCGGACCGAGTAATCCCCCGTTGAGGTCCCGGCAGAGAGTTTCCTGCGGATCTTGAACGGACGGCCGTTCGGGGCCTCGAACGACACTCGCTCCGGTTCGTAGACCCTCTCGCCGCCCCGGGATATCGCGCAGTCGAGCGTGACCGTCAGATCTGCTGGTCCGGACGGGACCGTGATGCTGAAGTGGATGTCGACGGCGAAGTCGCCCCCGGCGGGGACCGGCGACGGCTCGACGGCCAGGCTAGTGATGGCGATTGAAGGGGACTGTGGCAGGGGCGGCGCAGGCTGCACGGCAGCCCTTTCACTCGCGGCTTCCCGCGCCCGGCGCGGAAGGTCGGGCGACAGGCCGACGACCACGACCTTGTCCACGCGCCGGCCTTGCCGTTCGATCGTCATCCTGGCCGTGCCGCCGTGGGGGACGGTGCCGAGCATCTCGCCGACGCGACGTGCGTCCACCCCAGCCAGCGGGCGGCCCTCGAACTCGACGATCAGGTCTCCGGCGTTCAGCCCTGCCAGGTCGGCTGGCCCATTCTTGGTAACAGCCACGATCTCCATCCCCCGCGAGGCCGGAGACAGCGTCAAGCCGATCCAGCGCCTGTCGCCGTAGAAGGCGGCGGCCCTTTGGAAGTCACCGATCTCCAGACAAAGGGCAACGAGACGGTCCGTGAGCGCTGGTCTGACGAAAGGCGTGGCCGCTTCGACGGCCTGGGCCAGGAACCCCACAGCGGCTTCCTGGCGGCCCTCGGCAAGCTCGATCCTCGCCTTGGCTTCGGCGACGACCCAGGCGGCATCCGGGTCGATCGTCGCCGCGCGCTCGAAGCTCTTGAAGGCCTCCGCGCGCTTGTTCTGGGCCAGAAGGGCATTGCCGATGGAAACGTGACTTGCCGAGGTCTCCTGCAGGGCATTGGCTGTCTTGAACGCGGCGATTGCCGGGTCGAAGTCGCCCATGCGGAGATAGCATTCGCCGAGTCGAGCATGAGCGAGCGCGGTCTTGGGTTCGAGTTCGATGGCCCTCTTCGCGTGCGGCAAGGCCCGCGTCGGCTCTTCCTTCGCCAGGTAGAAGAAGGCGAGGTCGATGTGGCCGCGGGCTGTCTCGACGGCGCCGTTGATCTTGACCAGGATCCCGATCGCCTCGTCGATGCGGCCCTGGAAGTACAGCGCCCAAGCCAGCTGATGATGGGCCCGCGGGTTCCCCGGATCCAGCCGCACCGCCTCCTCGAGCGTCTTCTGGGCCTCTCCGTAGCGGCCCTGGCTGATCTCCTGGCTCCCCTTCGCCAAGAGCTGGCTGTACCTCTCCAGTACTTGGCTGGCGGCGCTTGATGCGTCTTGCGCGGTGTAAGCCGGGCCGGCCCCGAGACAATCGTTCGGCTAAAAGATGACATCCCCACAATGACCCGCACATCCATTCCAGCCAGCATACAAATTCATGCTACCCGCCTCACCTGGTCCTCCGAGTGAGAAGAATCAACTCACTACAAGCCTCAAACGCAGAACAGAGCCACGACTGGCGGAAGTCGACAGGAGACCCTGCCAGGAGACTGTCGTAAATCTGTCAACGCCGAAGTAAATCTGACCCACTTTGCCGGGTTGTCGCCGAGGTAAATCTGACCCACCCGGGCCGGATCCGCGGTTCAGGCACCGGGTGTTCGGGTTCTTGATCTCCTGGTGGTCGTAGGCTGTGGTGATGTGGGCGAAGGCGCCGGCGGTGGGCAACGCGCCAGCGTTGTCCACGGCCGGCGCCGGTGCGCGCCAGCGCATCGTCCACATGTCCACAGTCTGGCTCATGCCCCGGAAGTCTTCTTCGGCGCGTTGCCCGCCCGGCGCTTGTCCTTGAGCCGGTAGCTCTCTCCAGTGATCTGCACGATGTGCGCGTGGTGCAGGAGCCGGTCGAGCATCGCCGCGGTCAGCCTCTGGCCATCGGCGAAGGCGCCGGCCCACTGCGTGAACGGCAGGTTGCTGGTCAGCACCATGCTGCCGCGCTCGTAGCGCTTGGCCACCACGTTGAAGAACAGGTTGGCTTCCTCGCGCCCGAACGGCAGGTACCTGCCGCAGTTCCTGCGACGCTGGCACACGCTCTGCGGCAGGGTCAAGGTCGAGGGCGTCGGCTTCGGTCATCCTGTACCGCGTGACGTAGCAGCGGCGGCTGACCGGATCGGTGACGAGCCAGAGGCAGAACTCAATGGTGTTCATGGTCGCCATCGTGCCGGCCCGGTGGCTCAGGGGGTGAGCTCTTGGTGCCCGGCGAACGTCGTCAGGACGCCGCCTTGGATGGCTCGCAGGGTCACCACGAAACCCGGTGGCGTGGACAAGCTGATGGGCAGGAGCATGACCCACTGAATTCGCAAGCAATGACGCGGGGCTTGACAGACTCCGACTCCGCCATCCGCTGCGTCGACGCAGCCCCCAGCTCTTTTGGAGCCGGTGACGCGGCGCAAGGCCGCAACAACTGACCGGTTGCCATGTTCGCGTGACCAACTCCTCGCGGCCTGGTCCCGCGTCGGCGACGGATCGATCAAGACGGAGCGTGGTCAGTCAGGTTCGGCGGTTGAACGCCATCCGCGGCTCACCGCATTTCGTCGACCGGGCGCTGCGACGGTGGCCATGCAGGCCTGAACCCTCAGGGCGGCGCGGCAGATTCTTGCAGCGGCCTCATTGGCATTGGCTTTGTGGAATCATGTCTTAACACGCCCACCATAGCAGCCGCCGACTTGAACATCCCACCCGTCTCGATCGCCGCAGCCAAGGCCGCCCTGATCGAGCAGTACGGCGACGAGCGGCTGCGCCGGCGCGCCACCATGCTGTGGGGGCCGCGCGGCGTCGGC